>NZ_JBLNKT010000019.1:0-74713 GCF_048158525.1 Flavobacterium algoris | reverse complement strand
GGCAATAAACAAACTTTTAGAACAATTATTAAGGCAATATTTTCAATTTTTAATAAATTTCTGCTAAATCAGGTATTCCTTAAAACAAGTAGAGGCTATCTTTTCAGACAACCTCTTTTTATGCAATGTGTTAAAATGGATCAGAAAGTTAAGTTTTTTCTGGGAGTAGTTGAAAGAATATTTTTAATTAAAATACTTCATAACATTTAAAAATTCTACCTAAAATGTCATCTAAAATTAAAAACCATTATAAATCAGATGTTTATAAGGGTTTTTATGAAGGCAGAAGGATTACTAACACAACTCGTAGCGCACTTTATTGTTGAATTGTTTATTTCTGCGTGGCAAAATTGTGCCAAAAATTTTTATTTTTAATGTAGATAACATTTAAAAACAATAATTCAATCTTTTTTTTGTAAAAATCTTACTTCCTTGCCGAAGGAATGTAAAAAGAAATACCTCCGATTGCATTAGGAACTAAAGTTAGTTTTTCATCTGAAAGAGCAGAATCTAATAAAATTCTAATTCCATTTGTATTTTCAATATTATTATAACCTCTTGAGATTAGAACCTTTATTATTTGATTTTTCACATTGATAATTTCACCTTCTGAATTTGGCGCTATAAACCCAACATGCATTGTCTTATTAGGAAACATTACAAAAAAATCTTTTAAAAACTCTTCATTAATTATTCTTGGCTGTATCCCATAATTATTTTGAGTGTTATTGTTCCCAATTTGGAGATTTGTAGCTTCAACTTTTTCATTAAAATTATATTTAGTTTTTGCAGAATCTTTTTTTAAACTAGAGTATGGTGAAGGTGGTGTTTTATTAAAGCTAACTTTAGTCTGATTAATTTTACCCTTCGCAATTCTTATAGTTCTTGAAGTGTCAGGATTAATATTTACATATTTAACTATTGTATCTCTATTAATAGTATCATTAAATTCTATTCCAAATATCTTGACATGTTTATCAGTAAAAATTCCAATTAATACTACAATTGCTAAAAGTAAAAGCAAAACAAATGCAACAATTTTTGCAGCTACACTTTTAGTCAAGGTTTTAACCCAGTGTTCTTCCATATATTTAATATTTTATCACAAATTAACACAATTTTAAACATAAGCCAACTCTAAAAACCTTTTTTATATTTATTGACGTTCTTTCTCAATAATATAAATTAAAATATCATAACCGTTTATTTAATAAAAGAGATTTTTATCAAATAAAGTTCACAAAGCGAGTATAATAGAATGATAATTTCTAAAAATGATTGTAACATTTTTTTGACACACAAAATTTATCTGTACAAAATCTGTGTCAAAAGTGGTGAAAAATAAAAAAAAAAAACACTATCGAAAGACTTTTTTTAAAAGATACAAACAATAAAAAAACCCCTTAAAAACACTGACAACCAGTAGCTTATAAGGGGAATTAAGTGAAGGCAGAAGGATTCGAACCTTCGACCGCCTGCTTAGAAGGCAGGTGCTCTATCCAGCTGAGCTATGCCTCCATTGCTCATGTAAAAAAATCTAGTCGGGGTGGCAGGATTCGAACCTGCGGCCTCCTGCTCCCAAAGCAGGCGCGATAACCGAGCTACGCTACACCCCGAAGTGCAAAAAAATAAGCGGAGGGACAGGGACTCGAACCCTGGCACCGATTACTCGATGACAGTTTAGCAAACTGCTCCATTACCACTCTGGCACCCCTCCAAGCTCAAAGAAACGTGTCCTGTTTTGCGGTTGCAAATTTAAGACATCTTTAGACTTCTCACAACTATTTGAGGTCTTTTTTTTAATATTTTTTATCCTTTTTATAAAAACTGTTCACAATCAAACATATAGAATGAAAATATTTTTTAAAAAAGATAATGGCATAATCAAAATTTGAAATTGTTTAAAAAAGATTAAATTTGCTTCATAAACCAACATTTTATAAGTTATGAACAAAAGAGTTGTTATCGTTTCTGCCGTTAGGACACCTATCGGAAGTTTTATGGGGGGATTATCTACAGTGACTGCTCCAAGATTAGGTGCAGTCGCTATTAAAGGTGCTTTGGAAAAAATAAATTTAGATCCAAATTTAGTCGATGAAGTATTTATGGGCAATGTCGTTCAGGCTGGCGTAGGTCAAGCTCCTGCTCGTCAGGCAGCTTTATTTGCTGGCTTACCAAATACCGTTGCTTGCACCACAGTAAATAAAGTTTGTGCTTCTGGGATGAAAGCTGTCATGTTAGGTGCGCAAGCAATTCAATGTGGGGATGCCGAAATTGTAGTAGCCGGAGGAATGGAGAATATGAGTTTAATTCCGCATTACTTGCATTTGAGAAATGGAACTAAATTTGGTCCTGCAACCATGATTGATGGAATGCAGAAAGATGGACTAACTGATGCTTACGATAACAGCGCTATGGGAGTGTGTGCTGACTTATGTGCTTCAGAATATGGTTTTACTCGAGAAGAACAAGATGACTTCGCAATTCAATCGTATGAGCGTAGTGCGAAAGCATGGGATTCCGGGAAATTTGACAATGAAGTTATCCCTGTTGCGGTTCCGCAAAGAAAAGGAGATCCTATTATAGTTTCTAAAGACGAAGAATACACTAATGTAAAATTAGACAAAATACCATCATTAAGCCCTGTTTTCACCAAAGACGGAACAGTTACCGCAGCTAACGCATCGACTATAAATGATGGCGCAGCAGCAGTAATATTAATGAGTGAAGAAAAAGCAATCGCTTTAGGCCTAAAACCTTTAGCTTACATTAATGGTTACGCCGATGCAGCACAAGAACCAAAATGGTTTACAACTACTCCATCTAAAGCAATTCCTAAAGCTTTAGAGAAAGCGGGAATAGCAATTGGTGATGTTGATTATTTTGAATTCAACGAAGCTTTTGCCGTTGTAGGCTTAGCTAATTCCAAAATTCTTGGATTAGATGACAGTAAAGTAAACATAAACGGTGGGGCTGTATCTCTAGGACATCCATTAGGTTGCTCAGGAGTAAGAATCATTGTTACATTAATAAATGTTTTAGAACAAAATAACGGTAAAATTGGAGCCGCTGCAATTTGTAATGGCGGTGGTGGCGCTTCAGCAATTGTTATTGAAAGAGCCTAAAATAATTATAAGTTATGGGTTATGAGTTTTGAAACTTATAACCCATAATTATTAACTCATAAATTGACCTAAATGTTCGGAATTTGTAATCTAGCTATAATCCCACTTCGCTTTGAACCAAATGACAGAAGCGAAATCGTTTCTCAAGTTTTGTTTGGCGAACATTTTGAAATTTTAGAACAATTGAAACAATGGTCTCGAATCAAAATGCAATATGATGATTATGAAGGCTGGGTAGATTCTAAACAATACCAATTGATTTCAGAATCCAGTTTTAATCAATTGTCCAAAGACGCAATCATTTTGAATGCTGATTTAATAGAATACATTACTGCGCCAAATAATATATTAATCCCAATTCCACTAGGTTCATCGGTATCATTTTTAAATTACAATGAAATCAACACTTCAAGTTTTGACTTTGAGGGAACTAAAATTAGTGGTATCAAGCCCAAAGAAGGATTGATTAATACTGCTTTTTTATATCTAAATGCTCCTTATTTATGGGGTGGAAAAACACCATTTGGTATTGATTGTTCCGGTTTTACACAAATGGTTTACAAACTTAACGGATATAAACTATTACGTGACGCCTCACAACAAGCAAGACAAGGAGAGGCATTGAGTTTTATAGAAGAAAGCGAACCTGGTGATTTAGCTTTCTTTGATAACGATGAAGGCAATATTATTCATGTGGGCATCATCATGGAAGACAATTACATTATCCATGCAAGCGGAAAAATACGAATTGACAGGTTAGATCATCTAGGAATCTATAATCCCGAAACAAACAAACACACTCATAAACTTCGAGTAATCAAAAAAATAATCTAAAAAATAATCTAAAAAAAAAACCTATCAAGAATTTCATTCGAGATAGGTTTTTTTAATCTATTTAAAAGAGTATTACATCTTAGCTTTCAATGCTTTTTTCTTTTCTGTCATTTCTAATGCTCCATAAACCCCTAATAAAGTTGCTTTAACTTCTGCATTTTTAGGATCTAATTCGCTAGCTTTTTCTAAAAATGGTAAAGCATCCGTAAACACAGCCTCTCTTTGCTTTTTAAGAACTAAATAACGTTTATTATCTTTTTCTGAATTTCCTAATTTACTCATCTCATCAAAAAGCTTTTTGTCAGCATCTAGCTTCATGATAGCTAAATTAAGATACGCATTTACATAATCCGGTTTTATTTCAATCGCTCTTTTATAATATTTCTCAGCTTCAACTGTATTTTTAGCATTTGCACTAATTACACCTAAATTAAAAACCAAATCAGCATCATTAGGATTTTTTTCTAAAACTTCTGAAATTAATTTTTTATAGGTATCAAAATCTTTAGTTTCTAAATACAAGTTAGCTTCAGTCAAAATCAACGAAGTGTCCTCAGGATTTGCAACTCTTGCCTCGGCAATTGCTTTTTTAGCTTCTTCCGTTTTACCTTTTTCTACTAAAATCAAAGCCATATTTTTATATATCTCTCCTCTTTTTGAAGGGATCACCTCTGTTCTTGGCTTGTCATGAGTCCCTAGTTTCACCATTCTGTCTCTTTCTTGAGCAGTTGCAAAAACATCTTCTTCGCTAGTTAATTTATTCACAGCAAAATAACTTGTTCCTTTTCCTGAATAGTTCAAGTTTTTCAACTCATCATACAGCTTAAGTGCCGGATCATATTCTTTAGCATTAACATAAGTAGAAGCAGCGTAATATAAATTAATGGTATCCTTTTTATCTAACAAATAAGCATCATATAATTTTTTAGCACTGCTAGAATGCTTATCAATTTTAGAATCTGCAATTGCACTATTAATTAACTTGAATTTTATCTGCGTAATTGACGTAGCGGCTTGAGTAGAATATTTAACTTTTCCCGAAGCTTGTTCAACAGCAATTAAATCTTGATATGCTTTTGCAGCAAGAGAAAGATTTGTATCAATATCAACATTCTTATTTGCTAAGTCTAATAAAGTATTTCCTTTTACAAAGAAAAATTGTGCTTTTTCCGCATCTGTAGCATTCGCAATCAAAGATTCAGCTCCTTGCAAAATTGTTGCAGCTTCTTGAGAATTTCCGCCTTTCAATGCTTTTTCGGCTGCTTTAATTTGATCTTTTTGAGCAAAAGTAGCTACTGATATCAATAATGCTGATGCAAGTATTACATATTTACTTTTCATAATATTCTTGGTTTTTGTTTAATAATTATTCTTTTTTACATTCTTATTTTTAAGCCTCATCATCAGAATCTTCGTCTTCGGCATCATCTTCAGATTCTTCGTCCTCTTCAGACTCATCCTCATCATCGTCTTCCTCTGTTCCTTCGTCTTCAAGTACTTCTAAAACTGGCTTAACTCTTTCAATAGCTTCGTTTTCAATTACATTGCCTTCTTCATCAACAACAACTTCAGCCACATCGTCTTTCATTACTTTTGTAACTGCTGCAATAGAATCATTTCCTTTAATGTTAATCAACTTCACTCCTTGCGTAGCACGTCCCATAACTCTTAAATCTTCGACAGCCATTCTGATGGTTAATCCAGATTTGTTGATAATCATTAAATCATCAGCATCCGTAACCGCATTTATCGAAATCAGTTTCCCTGTTTTCTCTGTAATATTTAAGGTTTTAACTCCTTTACCACCACGGTTTGTGATTCTGTATTCGTCAAGACTTGAACGTTTTCCGTATCCGTTTTCAGCAACAACTAAAATTTCGCTGCTCATATCATTTACAGTAACCATGCCAATAACTTCATCTGTATCATCTTTAAGAGTAATTCCACGGACTCCAGAAGCAGTTCTTCCCATTGGACGGGTTTTAGTCTCTTCAAAACGAACTAATTTACCAGATTTTACAGCCAAAATAATTTGACTTTCTCCATTGGTTAATTTTGCTTCTAATAATTCATCGCCTTCCTTAATTGTGATTGCAGCAACACCATTAACTCTAGGTTTAGAATATTTCTCTAAAGATGTTTTCTTAACCTGACCTTTTTTAGTCACCATAATAAGGTTATGGCTGTTGATATACTCTTTATCTTTTAAATCTTGGGTACAGATAAATGCTTTTACTTTATCGTCGCTTTCAATATTTACCAAGTTTTGGATAGCTCTACCTTTAGCAGTTTTACTTCCTTCTGGTATTTCATAAACACGCATCCAGAAACATTTTCCTTTTTGGGTAAAGAACATCATATATTGGTGATTCGTTGCCACAAACATGTGCTCTAAGAAATCTTGATCTCTTGTTCCAGCACTTTTTTGACCAACTCCTCCTCTATTCTGAGTTTTGTATTCCGTAAGATTGGTACGTTTAATATATCCTGCATGCGAAATTGTAATTACTACATTTTCATCTGCAATTAAATCTTCAATACTTACATCGCCTCCTGAATATTCAATTACAGAACGACGCTCATCTCCGTATTTATCACGAATTTCAGTCAATTCTTCTTTAATTAAAGCTATTCTTAAATTAACATCGGCCAATAAAGCTTTTAAATGCTCAATTAACTTCATAATCTCATCATATTCCGTTCTTAACTTGTCTTGTTCCAGACCTGTTAATTGACGTAAACGCATTTCTACAATTGCACGAGACTGAATATCTGATAAATTGAACCTTTCGATTAATTTTTCTCTTGCTTCTTCGGTACTTTTTGATGCTTTGATTAAAGCAATTACTTCATCTATATTATCCGAAGCTATGATCAAACCTTCCAAAATATGCGCTCTTGCTTCCGCTTTTTTCAATTCAAATTGCGTTCTGCGTGTCACCACATCATGACGGTGTTCGATAAAATAATGAATCAGATCTTTCAGATTCAACATTTGCGGACGCCCTTTTACAATTGCAATATTGTTTACACTAAACGAAGATTGTAATTGAGTAAACTTATAAAGTGTGTTTAAAACCACATTTGGTGTTGCATCACGTTTTAAAATATAAACGATACGCATCCCGTTTCGATCCGATTCATCTCGGATATTTGCAATTCCATCAATTTTTTTGTCATTAACCAAATCAGCCGTACGCTTGATCATATCAGCTTTATTGACTTGATAAGGAATTTCGGTAACGATAATGCATTCTCTTCCGTCCACTTCTTCAAAACCTACTTTAGCACGCATTACAATACGTCCTCTACCGGTTTTAAATGCTTCCCGAACGCCTTCATATCCATATATGATACCACCAGTAGGAAAATCTGGAGCTTTAATATGCGTCATCAATTCATCAATCTCAATATCATTATTGTCCATAAAAGCCAATGTACCATTGATTACCTCCGTTAAGTTGTGAGGTGGCATATTAGTAGCCATACCTACTGCGATTCCTGTTGCCCCATTTATTAATAAGGTAGGAACACGAGTTGGCATAACCGTTGGCTCTTGTAATGTATCATCAAAATTTAATTTAAAATCAACCGTTTCTTTATCGATATCCGCCAAGATTTCTTCCGAAATCCTACGCATTCTAGCCTCTGTATAACGCATCGCAGCAGGACTATCGCCATCTACAGAACCAAAGTTACCCTGACCGTCAATCAATAAATAACGCATACTCCATTCTTGTGCCATACGAACCATAGCATCATAAACAGAGGTGTCACCGTGTGGGTGATACTTTCCAAGAACTTCCCCGACAATTCTTGCAGACTTTTTATGGGCAGATCTGGAGTTAACCCCTAAATCATGCATTCCAAATAATACTCTTCGATGTACTGGTTTCAAGCCATCTCTAACATCTGGAAGTGCTCTGGATACAATTACGGACATCGAATAATCGATGTAAGCAGTTTTCATTTCATCTTCAATGTTAATAGGAATTAACTTTTCTCCTTCAGACATAAGTTGTTATATTAAAAAATTATATTAGTTTCAAAACGTGCCAATATACAGCTTTTTGAAATTTTAGAGCCTATTTAAACCTACTTATTTCAATGATTTATTAACAAATTAATCTTCACTTTTAGTTAATAATTTAAGGGAAATTTAACTTTAATATTATTATTATTTTTGTCTATTAGCTGACAGTACTTGTTAAGGGAACGATTTTTGTTTTTCAATTACTAATTCACTAAATTTACGATATCAATTATATATTATGGATGATAATTTTTCACCAAGAGTAAAAGATGTTATTACCTACAGCAAAGAAGAAGCTTTGCGATTAGGTCATGACTTTATAGGAACTGAACACTTGATGCTGGGTATTTTAAGAGATGGAAACGGAAAAGCAATACAAATATTGAATAACCTATCTGTCGACTTAGACCACTTACGTCGAAAAGTAGAAATCCTAAGCCCCGCAAGTCCAAGCGTAGACGTTAATGTTGAAAAGAAAAACTTACACTTGACACGCCAGGCAGAACGAGCGTTGAAAACCACTTTTCTTGAAGCAAAAGTATTTCATAGTTCGTCCATTAGTACAGCACATTTATTGTTATGTATTTTAAGAAATGAAAACGATCCAACAACCAAGCTACTAAATAAACTTAAAATAGATTATGATGTAGCTAAAGAACAATATTTAAATATGACTCCAAGCGAAGAAGAATTTTTAGAAAACTTGCCAAGAAACGAATCATATAATGACGATTCAGGACAAGATGACAGTCTTAAAGAAGGTACTTTTAACAATCCTGCCAACAAATCAAATAAGAAATCTAAAACACCTGTTTTGGATAATTTCGGTAGGGATTTAACTGAAATGGCCGAAGAAGGAAAGTTAGATCCTGTTGTGGGACGTGAAAAAGAAATCGAGCGTGTTTCTCAAATTTTGAGCCGTCGCAAAAAGAACAATCCACTGCTTATAGGGGAACCTGGAGTGGGAAAATCAGCTATTGCCGAAGGGTTAGCTTTGCGAATTATTCAAAAGAAAGTATCCCGAATCCTTTTCAACAAACGCGTTGTAACATTAGATTTGGCGAGCCTTGTCGCTGGGACAAAATACCGTGGACAGTTTGAAGAGCGTATGAAAGCAGTGATGAACGAATTAGAAAAGAATGATGACATTATTCTTTTCATTGATGAAATTCACACCATTGTTGGTGCTGGTGGCGCAACCGGTTCACTAGATGCCTCTAACATGTTCAAACCTGCATTAGCAAGAGGCGAAATTCAATGTATTGGTGCTACAACACTAGATGAATACCGTCAATATATTGAGAAAGATGGTGCATTAGAAAGACGTTTCCAAAAGATAATTGTGGAACCAACAAGTGTTGCTGAAACCATTACAATTCTAAATAACATCAAAAATAAATACGAAGACCACCACAATGTTACTTATTCGCAAGAAGCGATTGAAGCTTGTGTGAAATTAACGGACAGGTATATGTCCGAGCGTTTCTTGCCAGACAAGGCTATTGATGCATTAGACGAAGCAGGTTCCAGAGTTCACATCACCAATATTGAAGTTCCAAAACAGATTTTGGATCTGGAACGTCAATTAGAAGATGTTCGGGAATTGAAAAATGTTGTTGTTAAAAAACAAAAATACGAAGAGGCTGCCAAGCTTCGTGATGACGAAAAAAAGATCGAAAAAGATTTAGCAATTGCCCAGGAACAATGGGAAGAAGATGCTAAAAACAATCGAATTGAAGTCACCGAAGACAATGTAGCCGATGTGGTTTCTATGATGACTGGAATTCCGGTAAATCGTATTGCTCAAACTGAAAGCAACAAATTAGCCAAATTACCAGAATTAATCGAAGGAAAGGTTATTGGACAAAGGGAAGCGGTAATGAAAATTTCTCGTTCTATCCAAAGAAATCGTGCTGGGTTAAAAGATCCAAACCGACCAATTGGTTCCTTTATTTTCTTGGGACAAACGGGTGTTGGTAAAACACAATTGGCAAAAGTATTGGCAAAAGAATTATTCGATTCAGAAGATGCGTTAATCCGTATTGACATGAGCGAATACATGGAAAAATTTGCAATCTCTAGATTAGTTGGAGCGCCTCCGGGATACGTAGGTTACGAAGAAGGGGGTCAATTAACCGAGAAAGTAAGAAGAAAACCATATTGTGTTGTCTTATTGGATGAAATCGAAAAAGCGCATCCTGATGTTTTCAATATGTTATTACAAGTGCTGGACGATGGCTATTTAACGGATAGTTTAGGCCGAAAAATTGATTTCAAAAACACTATAATTATTATGACTTCCAATGTTGGAGCCAGACAATTAAAAGATTTTGGTCAAGGAGTTGGTTTTGGTACTGCCGCTAAAGTGGCTCAAGCCGATGATAATTCGAAAAGTATCATTGAAAATGCATTGAAAAAAACTTTTGCTCCTGAATTCCTTAATAGAATCGATGATGTAATTGTGTTCAATGCTTTAGAAAAACATGATATTGATTTGATTATCGAAATCGAATTGAAAAAATTATATGCTCGTGTTGCAGAATTGGGGTATCAATTAAATCTTTCTGATAAAGCGAAAGCATTCATTGCAGACAAAGGATTTGATAGACAATTTGGTGCAAGACCATTAAAAAGAGCGATTCAGAAATATGTGGAAGATGCACTTGCTGAAGAAATTATCACTTCAAAAATTGCTTCTGGAGACGAAATTTTCATGGATATTGAAGACGGAGCCCAAGAGCTGACCGTACAAGTTCATAAAGCAGGTGAAGCAACGAATCCATAAATTCTTTAGAATTAAACGAAATAAACCCGTTACGTTTTTATAACATAACGGGTTTATTCTTTATACAAATTCAACATTTTTTGAAAACAAATATTTACATTTGGTTTTTAAAAAATAGGTCAAATAAAATCAATTTATGTCTCAAAATAAAGTTATCCTAGGTAGCGAAGAATGGTGTTCTTTTCCTGAATTAGGAATTCCTACAATCAAAGCAAGAGTTGATTCAGGGGCAAAAACATCCGCATTACACGCTATAAACATTGCCCCTTTTATAAAGAACGAAGCAAACTGGGTAAAGTTTGATATCAACCCTATCCAAAATAACCTAAAAACGGTAATTCATTGTGAAGCCCCTTTAGTGGACAAACGTATTGTAAAAAGTTCCAGCGGATTTAGAGAACAGCGGTATGTGATCCAAACCAACTTAAAAATTGGCGATTCGATGTGGCCTATTGAAATGACATTAACCAATCGAGATTCCATGGGTTTTAGAATGCTTTTAGGTCGTGAGGCCATGAGCGGAAGGGTTCTTGTAGACCCGGAACAGAAATATCTTTTAGGACAACCTACCTCAGATAGTTTAAAAGAACTCTATAAAAATTCCGAAAAAGCAAGTTCTGGTTTACGCATTGGTCTTTTAGCCAGCAACCCAGAGTTATACAGCAACAAACGTATTATGGAAGCGGGAGAAATGCGTGGTCACGAAATGCATTTTTTGAATATCAAAGAATGTTATATGAAGCTGGATGCAAAAACACCGGAAATTCATTATCGTGGAGGGAAAATATTAAATCAATTTGATGCTATTATCCCTAGAATTAGACCCAGCATCACCTTTTATGGCTGTGCTTTAACGAGACAGTTTGAAGCCTTGAATGTGTTTTGTTTAAATTCTTCTAATGCGATTACCCAATCACGCGATAAATTATATTCCTTACAATTACTCTTACACAGTGGAATTGATATCCCTACAACAGGATTTGCAAATTCACCTTTAGACACGGACGATTTGATCAAAATGGTTGGAGGCTCTCCCTTAATTGTTAAATTACTCGAAGGAACTCAAGGAAAAGGTGTTGTATTAGCCGAAACGAAAAAAGCAGCAGAAAGTGTTATTAACGCCTTCAAAAGCCTAAATGCCAATATATTAGTTCAGGAGTTTATCAAAGAAGCGAATGGTAAAGACATTCGTTGTTTTGTAATTGACGGAAAAGTAGTCGCTGCCATTCAACGGGAAGCAATGCCGGGCGAATTTAGAGCTAACATCCATCTTGGAGGAACAGCTTCAATCATAAAAGTGACAGCCGAAGAAAAACGTATTGCGATAAAAGCTGCCAAAGCCATGGATTTGAAAGTAGCCGGTGTTGATATTATTCGTTCTTCAAAAGGCCCCTTATTGTTAGAAGTAAATTCGTCACCAGGATTAGAAGGAATTGAAGGTGCCACCAATAAAGATATTGCGGGGGAAATGATAAAAGCAATCGAGAAAAATTTTAAACTGAAATAGTGTTAAGAGTATTCAGTCACAGTCGCAGATTTCAGTCTGCGATGTAACTGAAAACGGAGACTAAAAACTAAAAAACAATGAATCCTTATATTGACATCATCATTCGAAGTACCGCAGTCTATTTTTTTATGGTCATTTCGTTGCGGTTTTTTGGAAAGAAAGAATTATCACAACTCAATACTGCCGATGTCATTTTAATTTTACTGATAAGCAACTCTGTCCAAAACGCAATGGTTGGTACCAACACGTCTCTTTATGGAGGCATGGCTGCGGCAACAGTACTTTTTACAATCAATTTTATATTGAAAAAATTGATGTTTAAATACAAGAAATTCAGTGATTTTATGCAAGAGAAACCGGAGATTTTAATTCACGATGGAAACCTGGATTTTAAAGCATTAAGCAAATTAAACATTTCTTCTGACGAATTAAAAGAAGCGATGCGCGAACATGGAATTGAGTTTTTTAAAGACGTAAAACTCGCTATGCTTGAGATTGATGGAAATATCAGCATCATATCCGGAGACAAAAATTTAAAACAAACGCATTATAAACGAAGACGTATTCATAAAAATTTAGCTGGAATAAACTAGCAGAACTAATTCAATTTTTTTTATACCAGTATGCCGTAACACCGAATAATTATGCTTGATTCATTCCAAACATACTTTCAATCCAAAACCAATCTGACGGACGAACAATTCCTTTCGATTACGGGTACGTTACAATCCAAAAAAGTAGAAAAAGGAACTGTCCTACTCCATCAGGGCGACATTTGTCATCATTCGTTTTTTGTATGTAAAGGATTATTGCGTTCGTACACCATAGACGAAACCGGCAAGGAACATATCATTCAATTCGCACCGGAAAATTGGATCATTTCGGATAGAAGCAGTTCTTATTTCAACGAACCTTCTGAATTATGTATTGATGCCATTGAAGAAACAGAAATTGTTTTAATCGATAAAAGTTTCATCGATGCCGCAGCTGAAATTAGTATTTCTTTCCGACAACAGGACAATATTGCTTTGCACAATCACATTCGCCAACTTCAAAAACGAGTCAACCTCTTACTGGGAGCAACGGCTGAACAGCGGTATTTGGATTTTATAACCATTTACTCCAGTCTTACTTTACGCATTCCACAATGGATGATTGCTTCGTATTTAGGCATTACGCCTGAAACCCTAAGTAGAGTTCGCAAAGAATTAGCCAAAAGAAATTTCAAACCCTATTAATTCTTTACAAATTCATTTCTTATCCTACATCAATGCGTCTGGTTTTAATCTATAGTAAATTTGTACTATAATTAAAATAAGATACCGAAATGAAAACCAAAAATATTGAATTAGTATTGGCTCCACCTCCGCCACATATGGTTGGTGACGGATTTAGAGTGCACAATTTTATTCCGAGTGGCCATAATTTAGACATGAAAAGAATGAGTCCATTTATTATGATGGATTATAATTCTAAATTTTACTTCCCGCCAACAGATCAACCCAGAGGCGTAAGTGTCCATCCGCATAGAGGTTTTGAAACCGTTACAATTGCCTATAAGGGAAAAGTAGCGCATCACGACAGTTCAGGAAATAGCGGTATCATAGGCGAAGGGGATGTACAATGGATGACGGCAGCTTCGGGAATTTTACACAAGGAATACCACGAAGAAGAATTCAGCAAAAAGGGTGGCGATTTTCAAATGGTACAGCTTTGGGTGAACCTTCCGGCAAAAGACAAAATGTCGACACCAAAATACCAAGGAATTACCAACGACCAAATCAATAAATTCGAACTTCCTGAAAAGGACGGTGTGATTGAAATTATAGCGGGACAATACGAAAATGTAAAAGGTACCGCTTCAACTTTCACTCCTGTACATTTACTAAATGCAAAATTGAATAAAGGAGCAAAAGCATCTTTCCATTTCCCTGCAAATTACAACACTGGTTTATTAGTAATTGAAGGAAGCATAAAAGTGAATGATGCTGAAAATGTTCCTGCCAACCATTTTGCATTGTTTAAAAATGATGGAGAAACATTTAGCATGGAAGCCACTGAAAATGCAATTATTTTGATTTTAAGTGGCGAACCCATCAATGAACCTATTGCGGCACACGGCCCTTTTGTAATGAATACTCAAGCCGAAATTATGCAAGCATTCGATGATGTGAATATGGGAAAATTCGGTTATTTGGAAGAATAATACCAATTAAACTTAAAATTCATCATAATGATTTTTTAAAACTTAAATGAACTTATATCCCTTATATGGTTTATATTTCTCACCATATAAGGGATATAAGTTCATTTAAGAAATAGTATGATTATTCAATCTTATTATAGTAAAAGCAAAACTAAAATGGTATAATTTCCTTATTTTTATAGTTTAAAATATAAAAAATGTCAAATATCAAATTAATAATAGAAGAACGCCCAAGCAATATTGGCAACTTTATGGTTGGGCGATTGCTTCCCTTTCGAGAAAAAAGAATGGTGGGGCCGTTTGCCTTTATCGATCACATGGGACCAACGTGCATGAGCGATTACGAAAATTTAGATGTTCCGCCACATCCACACATTGGACTTTCTACTTTGACTTATTTGTTTGAAGGGAGCATTATGCACAAAGACAGCTTGGGAACTGAAATGGAAATCAAACCCGGACAAATCAATTGGATGACTGCAGGAAAAGGAATTGTACATTCTGAACGAACGCCTGAATATTTGCGTAGTTCTAATAAAATGCTACATGGACTTCAAATTTGGGTGGCTTTACCCAAAGAATTGGAAGAAATGGAACCTTCATTTTTCCATGTTCCAGAAAATGAAATTCCTGAATGGAAAACGGATAACATTGCTTTTAAACTCATAGCTGGAGAAATACTTGGCAAAAAATCGCCTGTTCCGGTTTATAGTCCGCTTTATCTTCTGGAACTAAAAAGTACCACGCGTCAAACGGTGACTATTGGCAACCATTTATTTGGCGAAAGCGCTTTATACATTTTAGAAGGCAGTATCGAAAGTGAAGGTAATACTTTCGGACCAAAGCAAATTTTGATTGCCAAAGACAGCAAACTCTGCGCCTTTGATATGGCGGAAAACACAACTATTTATATTTTTGGAGGAGAACCTTTTCCCGAAGAACGGATTATTTATTGGAATTTTGTCGCTTCAACCAAAGAACTGATTGAAAAGGCAAAAGAGAAATGGTTGGCACAAACTTTTGATAAAGTTCCGGGCGAAAGCGAATTTGTTCCACTTCCGGAGCAAAATAAAAAATAGCAACTATGATTCAAATAAAAGCACACATTGGTACCGAACTTTATAAAACAGAGCTTGAATCCGCCACTAATAAAATTATTTCAGATGAGCCTGAAAGTGCAGGAGGAAAAGATTTAGGCTTTGCGCCAAAGGAATTACTGGCTTCGGCATTAGCAGCCTGCACCTGCATCACGTTGCGCATGTATGCAAACCGAAAAGGATGGGATTTAACAGATCTAAAAGTTGAAGTCACTTTTGAAAAAGATGCAACGGAAAATAAGTCCAAAATAATGCGCAACATTCAATTATTTGGAAATTTAGACGATGCACAAAGAACACGATTAGTAAACATTGCTGATAGATGTCCAATGCACCAAATACTAACTAATCCTATCGAAATTACAACCGAATTAAATTAAAAATTATGATAATTGAACAAATAAACGAAATCAAAAAAGGCTATTTTAGAGCTTCAGATAACGAAATAGAAGCGGGAAGAATGACCTATACTTGGGCTGGATCCGAAAAATTCATTATTGACCATACTGAAGTAAATGATGCATTTGCAGGCCAAAGCGTGGGCAAAAAACTGGTAATGGAAGCGGTACAATATGCAAGGGCCAATAATCTTAAAATCTTGCCTTTATGTCCTTTCGCGAAAAGCGTATTTGACAAAACGGAAGAAATACAGGATCTTTTATTTTAGAAAACCCAAAGACATAAAAAAACCATTCGCAACTACGAATGGTTTTATATAAATTTTAAGCTTTAGAATTACAAAAACAAACTTAGGAAATAATAAACCAATGCCGCTAAAAAAGCCGAAATAGGAATCGTTAGTACCCAAGCCCACAACAAGCTTACCGTTACTCCCCAACGAACCGCAGAAACGCGTTTCGTTAATCCAACTCCAATTATAGATCCTGTAATAGTATGCGTAGTACTTACCGGAACTTTAAAATGCTCCGTAAAATATAAAGTCAAGGCACCCGCTGTTTCGGCAGCAACACCTTCAAAAGAGGTTACTTTGGTGATTTTTGACCCCATTGTTTTCACAATTTTCCAACCGCCACTTAAAGTACCCAAGGCAATAGCAGTATAACAAGCCAAAGGAATCCAACCCGGCATTGCCCCTTTTATATTTTTATCTTCGTTTGGAAGTATTACTTGTAACCAATCTGGAAGACTTACAATATCAACGCCACTTGCATGAATATAAACGGCAACAGCAGCTGCAATAATACCCATCACTTTTTGCGAATCGTTTCCACCATGGCCTAAACTAAAGGCTGCAGAGGATAATAATTGCATCTTTTTTAACCAAGCTGTAGCTTGATGTAAATTCAGGCTGCTAAATATTAAACAAAACAAACTCACTGTAAGGATGATAAAGGCAACCAAAAACCATTTTATATTGTGAGATTCAAAGACAACGCTCCAAAAATGAGAATCGAAACGCGGTTTTTCAATATCAGCAAAATTCACCATTTGGCCTTGAACAAACCAAATTGTTAAAATCATTAATGAAAGTGTGAAAATTTTTGGGTATATACTTTTTCTTGAAGCATTTAGAAGCCAAATCGAAATTAGATACGAAATCAAAGCACCTAATAAAGGGGCTAATACTATAAAAGCAATGATAACAACAACTCCAGATGGCATTCCGCCGTCTTTCCCTGTCTTGTACCAACTTACTATATTGTACCAATGATGAACTGTACCATCAACAGTATAATCGGCAAAACCATGTGTGGCAATGGCGTGAGCCAGCGCAGCACCTGCGAAACCACCTATTAATGTATGGGAAGAACTCGAAGGAATACCTTGCCACCATGTGATTAAATTCCAAACAATAGCAGCAATAACGCCTGCAAGAATTACCACTAAGTTTATTTCACTTGTTTCGGCTGTTTTGGCAACTGTATTTGCCACTCCTAAGCCAAAAACCCAATACGCCAAAAAATTAAAGAAAGCAGCCCAAAGCACCGCTTGAAAAGGAGATAAAACTTTTGTTGCCACAACTGTAGCAATAGCATTGGCGGCATCATGAAAACCATTGATGTAATCAAAGATTAAAGCCAAAACTATAATAACTATAAGTAGAGTAAATTCCATAAATATATTTCAGTCTAAACTGATTGAATTAAGAATGTTTTACAGAAATAGATTCTAAAACACTTGCTACACTTTTACATTTGTCTGTAGCTGATTCCAAAACAGATAAGACCTCTTTATATTTGATAATATTTTTTGCGTCGGTTTCATTTTCAAATATTTCGAATACTGCTTTATTATAAACATTATCCGATTTATTTTCTAATTTACTAATTCGTGCGCAAGCATCCGTAATATTCTTGATTTTTTTGAAACTTCTCAATTCTTTCACCGCAACATCAATATTCTGACATGCTTCAAGATTTATTTCTGTCAATTTTCTAATCGATTTTGTGATCTTATCCACTTGGTACAATCTCATTCTGCTAGCAGCACCATGAAGATTATCAGCAACATTATCAATTGAAGTAATCAAGGAGTGAATGTCTTCTCTATCAAAAGGAGTGATAAAGTTTCTGCTCAATTCCAAATTTGTCTGACGTGTGATGTCTTCTCCTTTTTGTTCTAAAGCATCAATTTTTTGAAAAAGAACTTCTCTTTCTTTCAAAGGAAGGTTTACTGCTTCGTGCAAATTGGAAGCCAATTCAATTAAATTACTGGATGCTTCTTCAAAAAGAGGAAAGAATTTTTTGTCTTTTGGAACTAAAAACTGGAAAATACTATTTATTGACATTTTATTGGATTTTTGAACTGCAAAATTAGTTCATTATTTTAAGGTAATGTTAAGCTATCGTTAACAAATCATCTTCAATTTGAAAACTATTCAAAAAAGAAACCGTTTTTTCAATGTCGTAATGCAAAATTCGGTCTTCATTTACCAAAGGAACTTCCTCACGATACGCATTTAAAAACATTTCTATAAAATCACTGGATTGCAATGGTCTTCTATATTCTATGGCTTGTGAGGCGTTCATTAGTTCTATTGCTAAAATTCGCTCCAGATTATCCATAACACGCAACGCTTTTGTAGCTCCATTTGCCCCCATACTTACATGGTCTTCCTGTCCGTTGCTGGACACAATGCTATCGATACTGGCAGGTGTAGCCAGTTGCTTGTTCTGGCTTGCAATACTGGCAGCGGTATATTGCGGAATCATCAAACCAGAGTTTAAACCTGGATTATCCACTAAAAATGCAGGAAGATTTCGCAAACCTGATATTAATTGATAGGTTCTACGCTCCGAAATACTTCCCAATTCTGCCAAAGCAATTGCCATGAAATCCAATGCTAACGCTAATGGCTGTCCATGAAAGTTACCTCCGGAAATGATTTGGTCACTTTCGATAAATATATTGGGATTATCCGTCACCGAATTGATTTCCGTTTTAAACACTTTTTTCACATAATCAAAAGCATCTTTTGAAGCCCCGTGAACTTGCGGCATGCATCTAAAAGAATACGGATCTTGAACATGCGTTTTTTCTTGCTCAATGATTTCGCTCCCTTCCAGAAAACCTTTTATACGATTCGCCGTTACAATTTGTCCTTTGTGAGGTCTAATAAAATGAATCAATTCATGAAAAGGTTCAATTCTGCCATCAAATCCTTCAAGAGAAATAGTTCCTATCAAATCCGCTAAATAAGAAAACTTATTCGCTTTCATCAAAATATGTGCGCCATAAGCACTCATGAATTGTGTACCGTTCAATAAAGCCAAACCTTCTTTGGATTGCAAAACAATCGGTTTCCAATCAAAACGCTTTAAAACTTCACTGGAATGCAATTTTTTGCTTTCAAAATACACATCGCCTTCTCCCAATAATGGCAAAGATAAATGCGCCAATGGAGCTAAATCACCCGAAGCACCAAGCGAACCTTGTGTATAAATTACAGGTAAAATATCATTATTATAAAATGCAATCAGTCGCTCCACTGTTTGCAATTGAATTCCGGAATGACCATAACTCAACGATTGAATTTTGAGCAACAACATCAACTTGACCACTTCATTCGGAACTTCCTCACCTGTTCCGCAAGAATGGGATTTTACTAGATTTTCTTGCAATTTCGATAAGTTTTCATTCGAAATTTTCACATTACAAAGTGAACCAAAACCAGTATTAATTCCGTAAATAGGTGCTGAATGCGTTGCCATTTTTTTATCCAAATAATCCCTGCATTTCTGGATATTTACTTTTGCCTCATCTGATAATGCTATTGTTTTGTGATGCGCAATAATCTCGTTTAAAACCTCTAATGAAAGTACTTCAGTGCTTATATAATGTGTGTTTTCCATTCCAATTGTATTTAAGTGCTCAAAATTGAATAAATCAATATTAAAAAGCAACATTTTTTAATAATAATTTAAAATTCATATCCAAAAAAGCTAAATAATAGATTTCATGCAAATTATCTTATATTAAAATATTTATTAAATCCTTGGTTTAGAATGCCTGTTCGATTTAATGTGAAATAATTTTATTAGCATAAAATTAAAGAAATTCAGAGCGAATTGAAGGCAAACAGGAATGAATTTAGAATTTAAGTTTAATCAAAAGTGAGCAGCAACAACTCAACAAAGTTATAAAATTCCAACAATTATAAGAATCAGATCAACGAAAAGGCTATTTATTGAAAATTATTTATTTTTAATCCAAATGCGATTGAAATTTTAAAATATTCGCAAAAACCGAATTTAATGCTTCGGTTTTTATAAAAAACTGTACTTTTGGGGAATCAAAATGGTAAACAACAGATCAACATATCAATCTTCGATAACAACTCAAAACTGGGTTGTAATTTCTGTTACATTTTCTGCTACAACAACTACAACTACCCCTTAGGGGTATTCATTTTACATATAATCCTATTTATCATCCTTTTTCCTCAAGGGAGAAAGATTTTGGATGTATAAAAAACATTGCTTTTTTAAAATAAAACACATACAATGAAAGTATTAAAATTTGGCGGAACTTCGGTTGCCAATGCACAAAATATAAAACTGGTACTAGATATCGTCATCAATAAAGCAAAAGAAGAAAAATTAGTAGTAGTCGTTTCTGCTTTTAGCAAAGTTACTGATATGCTTCAACTCGCTTCCCAAAAAGCAGCTGCCGGAGATGAAAGTTTCAAAGATATTCTTGCCGAAATAGAGAAAAAACATCTAGACGCCTTAAAAGAATTTATTCCTGTAAGCGAACAAAGCAGCTTGTTAAGCCATATAAAAAGAATTGTAAATCATCTGGAAACATTACTGGACGGTTGTTTTCTTTTGGGGGAATTATCCGCCAGAACTTCCGACACAATTTTAAGTTTTGGCGAATTATTGTCTTCTTACATCATTTCTGAAGCCTTAAAACAAATTTTAAAAAATAGCAGTTATAAAGATAGCCGCGAATTAATAAAAACGGATAATCATTTCGGAAAAGCGACCGTAAATTTTGAAGTTTCAAATCATTTAATTGCAGATTTCTTTGCTTCGAACGAGAATCAAGTGGTTGTAATGCCCGGATTTATTGCCGCATCACTTGATGGCATCAACACTACTTTAGGTCGTGGTGGTTCCGATTATACTGCCGCAATTATCGCTGGAGCATTGAATGTATCTGACTTGGAAATTTGGACTGATGTAAACGGAATGTTTACTGCCAATCCGAAGATTGTAAAGCAAGCACAACCTATCGCCTTCATTTCCTATCAGGAAGCGATGGAGTTATCGCATTTTGGTGCCAAAGTTTTATATCCGCCAACCATTCAACCGGTTTTGAGAAAGAATATTCCAATTCATATCAAAAATACTTTTGAACCGGAAGCTGAAGGAACTTATATTTCAAATCAAGAAATGGTTCACACTAATCCTGTAAAAGGAATTAGCCATATCGATAATATTACTTTGATTACACTTGAAGGACCAGGAATGATTGGTGTTACAGGTTCCTCAAAAAGGCTTTTTGAAGTATTATCGCATGAAAATATCAATGTAATTTTCATCACTCAAGCTTCATCGGAGCATTCAATTTGTATTGGAATTCTAAATTCCGATGCTGACATTGCTGAAGAAGCCATCAATAAAGCTTTTGAAATTGAGATTTTACAAAACAAAATTGATCCCTGCATCGTTGAAAAAAACCTGTGCATTATTGCTTTGGTTGGCGAAAACATGAAAAACCACCAAGGTTTAAGCGGAAGAATGTTTAGCACTTTGGGTAAAAATAACGTAAACATCCGAGCAATCGCTCAAGGTGCTTCCGAAAGAAATATTTCGGCGGTTATCAACGAAAGAGATGTAAAGAAAGCATTGAACACATTGCACGAAAACTTTTTTGAAGAAAATACCAAACAATTAAACCTGTTTGTAATGGGTGTTGGAAATGTAGGAGAAAAATTCATCGAACAAATTCACCAGCAAAAGAAATTCCTAAAAGACAATCTAAAAATAAACCTGCGCGTTATCGCTTTGTCAAATTCTCGAAAAATGTATTTTGACGAAGACGGAATCTCTCTAAAAGAATGGCAATTTTTATTAGAAACTGGGGAACCTGCTGACAAAGAAAAGTTCATTTCGAATGTAAAAGAACTCAATTTACGTAACAGTATTTTTGTTGATATTACTGCCAATGAAAGCGTATCAAAAACCTACGAACAATATTTAAAACGCAATATTGCCGTAGTGACTTGTAATAAAATTGCCTGTGCTTCTGAGTACGATAACTACAAAAAACTAAAAAAACTATCCAGACAATTCAACGCTCCTTTTCTATTTGAAACCAACGTTGGAGCTGGATTACCGATTATTGATACCGTAAAAAACTTGATTGCTTCAGGTGATAAAGTGAATAAAATCCAGGCTGTTTTATCAGGAAGTTTGAACTTTATCTTTAATAATTTTGATGAAAACAATACTTTTCATGATGTCGTTAAAGAAGCTGGCGTACAGGGATTTACAGAACCAGACCCTAAGATTGATTTAAGCGGAATTGACGTTGCCCGAAAGATATTAATCCTGATTAGAGAAAGTGGTTATAAAATGGAAATTGACGAGATTGTCAATGAATCTTTCATGCCTGCTGAATGTCTCGAAACAACTTCAAATGAAGCGTTTTTTGAATCTTTACTTAAACACGCCTCTCATTTTGAAACTATTTATAAGGAAGCGTTAAGCAAAGAATCCCGTTTGAAATATGTAGCACAATTTGAAAACGGAAAAGCAAATGTTGGGTTGCGATTCATTCCTAAAGACCATCCTTTTTACAATCTGGAAGGAAAAGACAATATTGTTTTATTCTTTACGGATCGTTACGTAGACCAACCTTTATTGATAAAAGGTGCTGGTGCCGGAGCTGCTGTTACCGCTTCAGGAATATTTGCTGATGTAATCAGAATTGGAAACGTGTAATCGTAGAGACGCGATAAATCGCGTCTGTACCACAATAAAAATAATAAAGATATGAAGGAAATAAAAATATTTTGCCCTGCCACAATCGCCAATCTATCCTGTGGATTTGATGTCCTTGGGCTTTGTTTAGAAACTGCGGGTGACGAAATGATTATTCGCAAATCAGACCTAAAAGGGATTCGTATCACTAAAATTGTGGGTGCCGATTTGCCTTTGGAAACCGAAAAAAATGTTGCTGGAGTATCTGCTTTGGCTATGTTGGAAGCCATTGACACGGAATTTGGATTTGAAATTGAAATCTACAAACACATCAAAGCCGGAAGCGGAATTGGCAGTAGTGCCGCAAGTTCAGCTGGAGCTGTTTTTGGAATCAATGAATTATTGGGACGTCCATTTACTCGAAAAGAATTGGTTTTGTTCGCCATGCAAGGTGAAAAACTAGCCAGCGGAAACGCCCATGCCGATAACGTCGCTCCTGCCCTTTTGGGTGGTTTTACGTTGGTAAGAAGTTCAAATCCTTTAGACATTATCAAAATAGAAAGTCCTTCCGAATTGTACGCCACTGTGGTTCATCCTCAAATTGAGTTAAAAACTTCGGATGCGCGTTCAGTACTGAAGCAAACCGTTTCCTTGAAAAGCGCTATTATGCAATGGGGAAATGTAGGCGGATTAATCGCTGGATTGTACACGAAAGATTACGATTTAATCGGTCGGTCGTTACATGATGAAATCGTGGAACCGCTGCGAAGTGTATTGATTCCGGGATTTGATTTAATCAAGCAAACTGCTTACGAAAACGGAGCTTTAGGTTCCGGAATATCGGGTTCGGGTCCTTCTATTTTTGCTTTAAGTAAAGGAAAGGAAACTGCTGATAAAATCGCCAAAGCCATGAGCGCCGTATATGATGCCATGAATTTACCGTATGAAATTCACGTTTCGAAAGTGAATGATGAAGGAATTAAAATAATATAATCCCCTAACCCCCGAACGGGGAATAAAAAATAGTGGTTTTAAAATTACAATAACACATACTGAATCCAGTTTCGTCTCCCTTCCCTTTGGGGAGGGTTGGGGTGGGGATTCTACAATTACTAGACATAATGAAATATTACAGTTTAAACCATAACGCACCCAAAGTTTCTTTTCAAGAAGCCGTAATACAAGGATTAGCAACTGATAAAGGATTGTATTTTCCGGAAAGTATTACTCCTTTAGCCCCCGCTTTTTTTGAAACTATCGAAAATTTAAGCAATGAAGAAATTGCTTTTGAAGCCATCAAACAATTTGTGGGTGACGAAATCCCGGAAGCCACTTTAAAACAAATCATTGCCGAAACGTTGTGTTTTGATTTCCCAGTGGTTGAAGTAGAAAAAGGCATTTATTCCCTTGAATTGTTTCATGGTCCAACAATGGCTTTTAAGGACGTAGGCGCGCGTTTTATGTCGCGTTGTTTGGGTTACTTTAATAAAGACAACAAAGACAGTAAAAACACCGTTCTTGTAGCAACTTCCGGTGATACTGGTGGTGCTGTAGCCAGTGGTTTCCTTGGCGTAAAAGGCGTTGAAGTGATTATCCTGTATCCATCCGGAAAAGTGAGCGATATTCAGGAAAGACAATTGACTACTTTGGGACAGAATATTAAAGCGCTTGAAGTGGATGGTGTTTTTGATGATTGTCAGGATATGGTCAAAAAAGCTTTTCTTGACGAAAGTCTAAAACATAAAAATCTGACTTCGGCGAATTCTATTAATATTGCACGCTGGTTGCCACAAATGTTTTATTTCTTCTTTGCCTATAAAGCATTAAAAAAACAGAACAAACCGTTAGTTTTCTCTTGCCCAAGCGGGAATTTTGGGAATATCTGCGCGGGTATCATTGCTAAAAAAATGGGCTTGCCTATCGAACATTTTGTAGCTTCTACGAATGTGAATGATACAGTTCCACGATTTCTAGAAAACGGAATTTACGATCCAAAACCTTCGATAGCGACAATTTCGAATGCGATGGATGTGGGGAATCCAAGTAATTTCATCCGAATTCAGGAAATGTACCACAATGATTTGGAACAATTCAAAAAAGATTTTTCTTCATTTACTTTCAATGATGAAGAAACCATTTCAGCAATGAAAACCATCTACAATACAGACGGTTACATTGCAGAACCTCACGGAGCAGTTGGATATCTTGGATTGAAAAAAGAATTGCAAAACCACCCGAATGCGATTGGTATTTTCTTAGAAACCGCCCATCCTATTAAGTTTTTGGATACGGTTGAACCAACATTAAAAGTAAAACTGCCGATTCCTACACAAATTGAAAGTGTTTTAGGAAAGGAAAAAGTGAGTACAAAAATTAAAACGTACGAGGAATTGAAAGCGTTTTTGGCGTAAAAATTATATATATAAATACAAACCGACTGAGAAGTGATTTTCAGTCGGTTTTTTTTATGAAAATTGGCACCAAATAATTCAGCCGCTAGAGCTGATCAAAATGACTGTTATCTTCAAAATAAAATAGATTGAAAGTCAAATTTATTTTTTGGAATTGCCTAAAAATACATACATTTTATCAATCATAAATAAGATGTATTATTTAAACTTTCTGTCGTTTTCTTCAATAGCTAAATCATTGATACTGGCAAATCGTTTGCGCATTAAACCATTTTCATCAAACTCCCAGTTTTCGTTTCCATAAGCCCTAAACCATTGTCCTTCGGCATTATGGTATTCATACTCAAAACGAACAGCTATACGGTTTTCACTAAAGCACCAAAGCTCTTTTTTGAGTTTGTAATCCAACTCCTTTTCCCATTTGTGTTTCAAAAATTCCTTAACCGCTTCCCTACCGTTGATGAACTCGGTTCGGTTGCGCCATTCGGTGTCGATGGTGTATGCCAAGGCAATTCGTTCCGGGTCTTTGCTGTTCCAGGCATCTTCGGCCAGTTGCACTTTTTGTAAAGCGGTTTCCATGTTAAATGGCGGAAGGGGCAGTTTCTGTTCCATAAATTTATTTTTAAGATTTATTATTGTTCTTGATTTCTAGAATAACAAAGTTATTACATAATGATGGTACAATAATGGAGAATGTACGCAAAGTCATGGACAATTTTCTCTAATGCGATTGGTATTTTCTTAGAAACTGCCCACCCAATTAAGTTTTTAGATGCGGTGGAACCAGTATTAAACGTGATATTGCCTATTCCTACACAAATTGAAAGTGTATTAGGCAAAGAAAAAGTGAGTGTGAAAATTAAAACGTATGAGGAATTGAAAGCTTTCTTAGTGTAAAAATTATATTCAAATATAAACTGACTGAGAAGTAATTTTCAGTCAGTTTTTTTTATATGAATTAGTAAGATATTTTTATTTTAATTAGCTTTCTGTAAGTAAAATCATTTTTTTTTTGATAAACTTTAAATAAGTTCAACTTATAGTAAAAAGTAGCCCGATTGGGTACATTAGTGCAATAGAATAATTGGCAATATTGCCCCCGGCTAGTGCGAGCGTCACGCTCGTGACCACTAACAAAGAAAAAAGAAAGCATTACGATTCAAATTGAAATAGGCACGAGCGGGACGCTCGCGCTCGCAAATGATAAAAACAGAAAAAGCTACATTTTTTTTAAAAATATAGCTTTTTATATCGTGGCTTTGATAGTTTCACAACTTATTAAACTTAAACTTTTGTCCCCCGGCTAGCGCGAGCGTCCCGCTCGTGACAACTAATAAAAGGAAATGAGAGATTACGATTCAAATTGAAATAGGCACGAGCGGGACGCTCGCGCAAGCAAAGTAGAGACATTAAAATACCTCTAACATAGCATTTCAATATTTATATAAAAACAAAATGGCTGAAAAAATTTCTCAGCCGTTTTGTTTTTATCACATTTTATTAAACTTAAACTTCTGTCCGCCAATCGAAGCCTCGTACATGAGTCCACCTTTCTGCATGGTGAACACCATAACGCCTTCCGTATATTTTACGTTTGCTGAGGCACCTTCAGTTACAGCTACTGCTGAAGCTTGTGCGGAAAACTCGAATCGACTATCTTTAAACCGTTCCAAATCCTTTTTTGTCTCAAAAAATATTACCTCCCGATACGCTTGTCCACCTGCCTGAAATCCTATGCTCAGTTGCGATAACTTTGCCATACCTACCATTTTGTTATGTTCATAGACAACCCCATTGCCAGCCGCTCCCCCAATGCCAAGTCCTGCTTTGCCCACATTAGGAAAAATCACATAGCCGGACGCTTTTTCAAAAAGCCCTTTCATAAGCGGATCACTTTTAATGAATTCCGCCTTTGCTGTATGGCTGTCCGCAATAATTTTATTCTTTTTAGCGGTTGATTGTCCCAAAATAGGCGTTATGTTTAGTACACAAGCCATTACAATTACCCAAATAATATTTAAATTTTTCATAATTATAGCTATTAAATTTGTTGTAAATATTCTTTATTCAAAGGTAAAAAAAATATTTTATATTCAACATAAAATACTGATTGTCAATAAAATAAATTCTATTTATACCTCTTTAGAGTAATTTTTAAAAATAAATGTTTTTTGGTTCTTCTCCCAATTAAACACTAACAAGAACCGGAGCGAAATTCGAGAATGCAATCCTTTTTTCTACCTTTGAAAAACACAAAACAGTAACCCAAGAATATATTACGCATGATTACAAAAGCAATAATAGCAGACGTTTCCGAATTAAATAAATTAATCAATTCCGCTTATCGCGGGGAATCCTCTAAAAAAGGATGGACCACGGAAGCGAACATTTTGGAAGGACTCCGAACCACTGAACTGGAACTGACTGAAACCATTGCCAATACTAAAAACACGATTCTAAAATTTACGGAGAACAACCAGATTATAGGTTGTGTATTGCTAGTTGAAAAAGAGCCACAATTGTATTTAGGAATGCTGACGGTTTCGCCTGAGTTGCAAAATAGTGGCGTTGGAAAAAAATTATTGCAACAGGCTGAAATTCATGCTTCGGAATTGGGTTTATCTAAAATTGTAATGACGGTGATTTCCGTTCGGGAGGAATTGATAGCCTGGTACAATCGCAACGGTTATGTAGCTACGGGAGCAAGAGAACCTTTTCCGGCAAGCGACGTTCATATTCCAATCACCAATCAACCTTTGGAATTTATTGTAATGGAGAAAAGGATTGAATAAGTGAAAAGATTTTTGAATGAAGAGTAACGTCCCGAAGCGTCGGGATTGATTGCAGATTTCTGAAAATCTTTAATATTACGTCGGATAATTTCTTTCGATTCAAGGCGTATCGCGTAAGGGATTGCGGCGGCATCCTTTATTTTTTTTCTTTAAAAAAATAAAGATAAAGCCAAAAGCTCGACCCCAAAGCTGCAGATTCGTGAATCTAAACAGGGATTTTCTGCTTTGGGATTACGCCCAAACAATGACTAATAAAAAACGGATATCAGAGTTTATCGGTAAACAAACCCTATTTTTGTCGCGTGAAGAAATCAGTTTCAATTATTGGAGGAGGACCCGCAGCACTTTTGCTTGCTGCAGTACTCGATTGCAAGAAGTTTACCGTTACCCTCTACGAGAAAAACAAAACACTGGGGAGGAAATTTCTGGTAGCTGGAAAAGGGGGATTTAACCTGACCCATTCGGAACCTATTGTGGAACTCATAGCGCGGTATACACCATCCCATTTTCTAGAAAAAGCACTCCTGGATTTTGACAATCACGATTTCCGAAATTGGATTGATAGTATTGGGATTCCAACATACATCGGCAGTAGCAAACGCGTGTATCCTGAAAGTGGCATCAAACCTATAACGGTGCTCAACGCAATCCTAAAAGTTCTCGATAAACAAGGTGTTTCCATACAATACGAACACACTTGGACGGGTTGGACTGGCAATGATGCTCTTGTTTTCAATACGGATACCGAAGTACAATCTGATTATACCATTTTTGCCTTGGGCGGCGGTAGCTGGAAAGTAACCGGATCTGATGGCACATGGCTTGATGCATTCAAAACACAAGGAATTGCTGTCGTTCCGTTTCAATCTTCTAATTGTGGGTATGGTGTGAACTGGCCCGAAGATTTTTTAAGGGAACATGAAGGCAGTCCGCTTAAAAACATTTCTATTAGCTGTTCGAATAAAACTCAAAAAGGCGAAGCGGTAATTACGCGTTTCGGTTTAGAAGGCAATGCGGTTTATGCGCTCAGTCCACAAATTCGGGAGCAACTTGAAAGCCAGCAAAAGGCCACTATTTTTCTGGATCTAAAACCTGCATTACGTTATGATGATTTGCTTCAAAAGATCAAAAAATCGACCTTAAAAAAGACGAGCGAAAAATTACAAAAAGAAGTTAAATTGAGTCCTGCGCAGATTGGACTTTTGAAAAAATACCTTTCTAAAGAAACCTACCTGAATCCGGAATTATTGGCGCAAAATATCAAAAAACTCGGTATTGAAATCACTGGTTCTGCACTATTGAACGATGCGATATCCACATCCGGAGGGGTGAAATTGAATGCCGTGGATGAAAATTTCCAATTGATAACGATGAAACATCACTATTGTATTGGCGAAATGCTGGACTGGGATGCTCCCACAGGCGGCTATCTTCTTCAAGCTTGCTTTAGCATGGGCATGCATCTTGCACGCCACCTGAATAGTATTCCTTAATTTTTTCGAAACTTAATTAGCCATTCCAAAGAATATTTTTATCCGAATAGAAAACTGTTTTTCCAATTCAATTCCTTTATAATACCATATCCTCAAACAAGTGTTGCGCTGTTTGTTCCAAATCATCACACAATCCCGGATGCGGCCGTGAAGTTTGAATCGCCGAACTGCGAAGAGCAGTCAACCAACGGAAACGGGATGGAATATCGAATTGCGCTATTGGTCCACCCGATTTTTCCCCATGCCCTACTTTCTCGAATGCCTGCAAATTTAAATGCAATTGTTCCAAATCTAAATCGGCTGAAAACAATTGAAGTTTCGCTTCGTTAAACGAACAGAGCACTTTTATAAATTTGGCTTTTTTACAAAAGAGAATAATACCCACATTGAGGAATTCTTCGCGTTCTACCCTTGGCACAACCCGGATTACGGCATACTCATATAAGTGTTTCTCGTGCATTTTGGGCTTCATTTATAAAAATTTCGGAATGGTTTAAGCGTATGGATAAAAACTGAAAATAGACTTCCCGAAGCGCTTCGGGAGTTTCATCCGAATCTTCCCATTGCAGCCACTCCGTTGGAATAAGATTGACAATGGATTGCAGTATTTCATCAGTTAGTATTTTTTTGAATACTGCGTCTGTTTCTTTCAGAAATGAAGCTTGTGGTAACAATACATGGTCTTTTATCAATGCAAAAGGACTTTGTGCGTGCGTTTTCCAATTGGTCCACGAATGATGAAAATAAAGACAGGCACCGTGATCTATCAGCCATAATTCTTTGTGCCAAATCAGCATATTGGTGTTTCTGAAAGTTCGGTCGACATTGGTGATAAAAGCGTCCAGCCAAACAATTTGGGATGCTAATTTTGCATCAACCACCGTCACAACAGGATCAAAATTTATAGCTCCCGATAGATAATGCAACGCCAAATTAAGTCCTTGACTTCCTTGAAGCAAGTCCTGAATTTCTTCGTCGCCTTCGGATCGTCCAAAAGCTTCATCGAGATTAGCGTAAACAAGTTCCGGCATTTTTAGGTTTAAAACACGGGCTATTTCTCCGCCAATTAATTCGGCGATTAAGGCTTTTACGCCATGTCCGGCACCCTTGAATTTCAATACATATTTAAAATCATCATCGGCCTCGGCGAGCGCAGGTAATGAACCGCCTTCCCGCAGCGGCGTGATGTATCGCGTAACATTTACGGTTCTAAGATGGGGTATTTTTTCCATAATCGAATTGGATAAAGCTATTTTGCTTAGGTACAAACTTACAAATAACTGGGATGAGTTCAGTACCTATTTTGTAGAATGATTATGCACAGTTTGTTATTCCGACGAAGAGAGGAATCACATAATGAGAGCAACTAATGAGATTCCTCCTTCGTCGGAATGACAAGACAGCTAAGTTTCACTCATAAAAACTATTCTTTCTTTTCTAAGCTCAAAAAGGCTTTTCCAATATTCGAAATAACGTCAGAAGCGATAAAGGACTGATAACCGGTTTCAGGAAGTGCGATATCGGCAGTTAATCCATGAAGGTAAACACCAAGTATAGCAGCGTTTATTGGTTCATAGGATTGTGCCAGTAAACTGGTTATCATTCCTGTCAAAACATCACCCGTTCCTGCGGTGGCCAAAGCGGCATTTCCGGTGATGTTTTCGTAGCTTGTGTCTCCATCGATGATTCGGGTTGGTGCACCTTTCATTACAACAATCAGATTAAACAGCTTAGAAAAAGCGATTATTTTTTCTAGTTTTTCAACGTCGGAAGTCCATTTTCCTATAAGTCTTTCCAGTTCTTTGGGATGCGGCGTGATGATGGTTTTGGGTTGTAATAAAGGAAGCCATTCTTTGTTTTTGGATAGAATATTTAACGCGTCGGCATCGATTACCAAAGGGATTTTATTTGTTTGTAGCAATTTATAAACAGCTTGTTGCGTTTCGATTTCCAGACCTAAACCCGGTCCTATTCCAATGGCTTGTGGGGTGATTTCGAAACTAATATCCGAGATGAACTTTTCCTGAATATCCGTTATAACCATGACTTCAGGAATGGAGATTTGAAGAATATCGTAGCCACATTTTGGTATAAAAACAGTAACTAATCCACAACCAGTTTTCAAGCTAGCTTTGGACGAAAGACAAACAGCTCCCATTTTCCCATAACTTCCACCGATAATTAAAGCATGTCCTTGAATGCCTTTGTGGGTAAATTTGTCTAGTTGTTTATAGCGTTTTAGAATTTCGTTTTGGTCGATGTAAATTGGATTCTTCATGGAATTTGTTTGTCAAAAATTACAAATTTAAAATGAAAGAGATTCGTTAATTGTAACCGAAATCCCCTAGCCCTGATGGAAACGGCATCCTTTTTATAAGGTGATTTTTCATCACCTTATAAAAAGATATAGTGAACAGCAGGAAATAGCTCCTAAAAACTACCCTTCTTTTTTTATTTTTAGTTTGTTTACCGTTCCATTTAATTCGAAACCGAGCAGTAATATCATGCAGTTGATCCAGGTGTAAAACATCATGATTAATAAAGTACCGATAGAGCCATATAATTCGTTGTATTTTGAGAATCGGATGACCCAAATTCCAAAACCATAGGAATCTAAAATAACCAATATTGTAGTAAATACGGAGCCTATAGAGATAAAAGCTCTATTTTTATCATGCATCGTACCAAACTTAAAAAGTATGGAAGTTGTGATTAAAATCATTACAATTACAAACGCATAGCGCCATAAAATAATCAATTCAACTTGGTCGCTCAGTATCGTTTTTTGGATAAACACCTCGAAAACAACGATTGCTGATACGGTTACTATCAATAGGATCGACAATAATAGTGACATGCCGAGAGCGACAATGTATTGGTGGACAAATCCTCTTTTGATGAGGACGTGACGCGAGGATTCGAAACCGCCCAAGATCCCATTTAAACCGTTTGCCATCAAGAAAATAGACAATATAAATCCAGAAGACAACAATCCGGAATGGCTATTGTGGAGAATATCATTGATGATTTTGTAAATGGCATCATACGTATTTGGCGGAACTCCTTGCCGCACAAATTGAAGAAAATCTTCTTGAAAACCTTCGATTGGGATGTAGGGAATAAGGTTTAATATGAACAAAGCAAAGGGAAATAATGCCATGAAGAAACTAAATGCAATCGCACTGGCGTGATAGGTCAAGGCGCTTTCTACAATTCCTAATCCGTACAATTCCAATAAGTCATACAGAGACAATCCCTGCAGCCACGGGAGTTTTATCTTTTTTAACCCTCGGGCAAGATTCCGTATTATTGGAACTTTTTCTATTCGCTGTTCAATTTCTGCTGACATAATTTAAATTGCTTTCAAGCTTAAATCCATATTGTAAACAGAATGTGTTAAGGCTCCAGACGAAATATAATCGACGCCACATTCCGCATAATGACGAATGGTACTTTCATTGATATTACCTGAAGATTCAGTTTGGCATTTGTTACCTATCAAAGCTACTGCTTTACGGGTATCTTCATAATTAAAATTGTCTATCAAAATTCTATAAACGCCTTCACATTCTACTATTTCTTTGATTTCATCCAAGTTTCTGGCTTCGACAATGATTTTTAAATCCAAATTATTTTCTTTGAGATACGCTTTGGTTTTGGCTATGGCCAAAGTAATTCCGCCGGCAAAATCATTGTGATTGTCCTTGAGCATAATCATGTCATACAAAGCAAAACGGTGGTTTTCGCCTCCACCAATTTTCACTGCCCACTTTTCACAAGCTCTGAAACCGGGTGTCGTTTTACGCGTGTCTAGGATTTTAGTTTTTGTTCCTTCCAGAAGCTCAACATATTCTTTGGTTTTGGTAGCGATTGCCGACATTCTTTGCATCGAATTTAAAACTACCCGTTCGGATTTCAAGATGGATTGTGAACTTCCCGAAACATGAAAAACAACATCCCCTTTTTTTACTGGAGTTCCGTCCTCAATAAAGGTTTCGATTTGCAAATTAGGATCTACATATTCGAAAACCATTTTGGCGAAAGCCACACCGGCAATAATGCCCTCTTCTTTTACAAGCAACTTCGCTTTTCCGGTTGCCGTTGCAGGAATACAAGCCAAAGAGCTGTAATCTCCGGGGCCAACATCTTCCCGAATGGCGTTTTTTATCAGTATTTGTAACTCATTTTTGAACTGTGCTTCGCTAATCATTTTATAGGAAATTTATGGAATGCTAAAGTAAGATTTATTTTGTGGATTTAAAAATATGTGCGTTTTAAAAGTATGTTTCAAGAATTTTAAAAGTGAAATTGTATCGGTTTCGTTTTATAGAAATCAATACTATTTAGATGTAAAAATTTTATTTTTATTGCAATAAAGTACCGTAAGATGCTCTTTATGCACAAAGAATATTTACTGCTATCTTCTCAAAAAAACACTAAATAAAAATCTGTAAAAAAGCTCCTCAACCATTCTTGAAAACGGATACTGATTCGCTTTTTTTTAATACATAATTTTTAAATATTTGATTTACAATTAATTAACACAATAATTTTAGATTAACTTTTTATTTTAAACTAATTTTGTATTTTTAATATTCCTAAATAATTACTTTATTAAAATAATGCAATCTCCTTATTTTTCCTCTTTTGTAATTTAAGTTCAATACGTAAAAAGATGTTTTATGGAAAATAAAAAAATAATTACCCAAAAAATCACACCCTGTTTGTGGTTTAATGACAATGCCGAGGAAGCGGTGACTTTTTATGCTTCTATTTTTAAAAATTCGACAATTGGAAAAGTAACCCATTACAGTAAAAATGCACCTTTGCCGGAAGGAACAGTTTTAACAATTTCTTTTCAATTAGACGAAGAAGATTTTTTGGCCTTGAATGGAGGACCGGCATTTACCTTTTCGGAAGCCATTTCATTCATCGTTAATTGTGAAAACCAACCAGAGATTGATTCGTTTTGGGAAAAACTTTCTGAAGGCGGACAAATTCAACAATGTGGTTGGCTGAAAGATAAATTTGGCGTTTCTTGGCAAATTGTGCCAGTAGTATTAGGTGAAATGATGCAAAGCGATGATACTGAAAAATCAAATCGTGTGTTGCAAGCGATTATGCAAATGGTAAAAATTGACATCGAACAGCTAGAAGCTGCGTATCGCAGCTAAAATAGTAGTTACACCATCTTCATAATAAGAAAAACACAGAAATTATTATATAATTTAAAAAACAAATAAAATGGCACGAGTAAGCACCTATCTAAACTTTCCTCGCAATACTGAGGAAGCATTTAATTTTTATAAATCTGTATTTGGGGGAGAATTTAGCGGCCACGGAATAGTGCGATTCAAAGACATTCCACCCGCAGAAGGAATGCCTCCACTTGATGAAAATGATAAAAATCTAATCATGCACATTGAGTTGCCCATTGTTGGCGGGCATATTTTGATGGGAACAGATGCTCCTGAATCGATGGGTTTTAAAGTGAATTTTGGCAATAATATTACTATCAATTTGGAACCGGACACAAGAGCTGAAACGAAAAAATTATTTGATGCCCTAGCCGCTGGAGGAACAATAACTATGGGACTTCAAGTCATGTTTTGGGGTGCCTATTATGGAAGCTGCACCGATAAATTTGGGGTTCAATGGATGTTTAATTGTATTGAAAAAACAGAATAATTTAAATTATGGAAAATAATGATAAAACATTGATAACAGTAGAAACTGTAGTTAATGCACCAATAGAAACCGTTTGGAATAAGTGGACAAATCCTGACGATATTGTAAAATGGAACAGTGCATCGGATGGTTGGCATACAACCAGAGCTGAAAATGATTTAAAAGTTGGAGGCAAATTTATTTCAAGAATGGAAGCAAAAGATGGCAGTATGGGGTTTTACTTCAGTGGTACTTATGACACCATCAAACGAAATGAACTTATTGAATATACCGCTGATGACAATCGAAAAGTAAAAATTAGTTTTTCTGATGCTGATGATATGACCAAAATTATTGAAGTATTTGAAGCCGAAAACGAGAATCCAATAGCCATGCAAGAATCGGGTTGGCAATCTATATTGAATAATTTCAAAGAATACACCGAATCAAAATTATAAAAAAATCAAGGACTGCTCTAGAAAGCTACCCTATTGTCGTCAATTTTTATTCATTATAACATGAAATATTCAACATGATTATGACATTTAGAAACACGACTTTTAAAATTAGAAAAGAAAAGAACAAATTTAAATCTGTACTAATTTGTTCGATCCTTTTTTGTTCCTTAAATGCAATATCAATTTTCTATCTTTGTGCCTCTGAAATCCCACAAAATGAACATTAAACTTATTGCTATCGGCAAAACGGATAACAAAGCTTTACAATCTTTGATAGACGATTACACCAAGCGTTTGTCTTTTTATATTAAATTTGATTTGGATATTATCCCTGATATAAAGAACGTAAAAAGCCTGTCTGAAAGTCAGCAGAAAGAGAAAGAAGGCGAATTGATTTTGGCAAAAATAACACCAACGGATCAACTTATTTTATTGGACGAAAATGGAAAAAACTTTTCCAGTGTTAGTTTTTCAGATGAATTACAAAAGAAAATGAACTCAGGTGTCAAGACTTTAGTTTTTATAATTGGCGGTCCTTATGGATTTTCGGAAACGGTTTATGCCAAAGCACAAGGGAAAATCTCGCTTTCCTTAATGACATTCTCCCATCAAATGGTGCGGTTGTTTTTTATAGAACAATTATATCGCGGATTTACGATTTTGAGAAACGAACCATACCATCATCAGTAAGAAGCTTAAAGGAAAAATTAAAAGTTTAAATTATTTCGTGGTCATTAAAATAAGGTTCGTCTGCAAAACTTATAATTTAAAGTTAAACCATTTTTAATTACAAAAATAATTTCGTAAATTTAATACTCACAAAATCAATTTTTTACATTAAAAAAATCATAAGATTAAACATGGCAAACTAATTAAAAAATTTGCTAATAGTGGTGGTATTCGATTTTTTAAACTTATAAATCTTTTTATCATGAAACGTATTTTTAGATTTTCAGCAATTTTAATTCTTTTATTGAGCATTGTATCTTGCAGTAATAGCTACAATAATCCAAGTCCTGATCCAAATTCAAACACGACAACTTATAAAGCAATATTAAGTAGCTCAAATGAAGTCCCTATGAATACTTCAAGTGCAATGGGAAATGCAACACTTACGTTCAATAATACTACAAAAGCATTCACTATTACTGTAACTCACAATGTTGTAAATCCTACAATGGCTCATATTCATAGAGGATTAGCAGGAACAGCTCCTGCCAATAATGTTGTTTTTGGATTAAACAGTACATCTGCAACAACTTACACTTTATCAGGTACTTTAGATGCAACGCAAGAAGCAGATCTTAAAACTGTACCAGAACTTTATTATGTAAACATTCATACCGCTGCAAATCCTACGGGGGAAATTAGAGGACAGCTGATTAAATATGTTGCCCCCTATTAGAAAGATATATCGAATTAAACAATAACATACTTTTATAGTGTTACTCCAGTAAAGTCTTTCTTAAATAGGGAAAGACTTTTTTTATCATAATCGCTACCAATATTAAAATCGTAAAATTATCTTCTTATAAAATTTTTAAACTTTAAATAGGTATCAATAATCATGATTTTTATTAGTAGACAAACTCATAGTTGCCAACACTTAATTCTGATTTTGAAAGTCTTAAACTTTCCAAGAAAATTTTATCTTGGATATAACTTCCAAAATCAAGGTTTTTGTCAAAACCAAAGATGTATTGGCTCCATTTATCACTAGGTAATTTATTTAAATACTCCAGAAAATCTTCTTTTTTTACAGCTAAATTATCAACTAAAATCTCATTGTTTTTGGTAAAAAAGACAACAACTCCTAATTTCGGTTTTTCTAATTTGTAAAACACTTTTGTAAAAGGAATAAAGGCTAAGTTTTTACCGATGGTATCTGCATACGAATAATAATTTTGAGCTAATTCGTTTTTGTGCGCTTTTTCTTCGCGCTTTTTTTGTTGCAGTTTCATTACTTCAGGAATTACCAATCGCAAAGGCAAACGCTTGTCAATATTGAAAATCCAATTGGTAGAAATAATTTCGTTTTTTCTGTTTACCTCTGCCAAAGTATCTTTCCCTTTTGTTCTAAAAAAAAAATAGATTGGCGAATGATCTTCTACATTTTTGACGATTGTTACATTGGCTTTTGGCAATAAAATGTCTTCTTTATTCCCGCAAGAAAGCAGTGTAAAAAGAATAATCAGACTAAAATATTTCATGTTTATGGATTGATTTTATTAAATAAGGTAACACATTCCATCGCTTCTTTTACATCGTGAACACGAAGTATTTTTGCTCCTTTAGTTAATGCTAAAGTATTTAAAACCGTGGTTCCGTTTAATGCATTTTCTGTATTGATATTCAAATCTTTAGATATCATAGATTTTCTCGAAATTCCAACTAAAAATGGTAACTCAAGCATGCTGAATAATTCCATTTTTTGAAATACTTCGTAGTTTTGTTCCAGTGTTTTGGCAAAGCCAAAACCAGGATCAATAATTAAATCATTGATTCCAAAACTTCTCGCTTTAGCAATTCGTTCCGAAAAATAGAAAACCATTTCTTTTACAATATCGTCATAATTAGTAAGTGTTTGCATCGTTTGAGGATTCCCACGCATGTGCATCATAATATAGGGAACATTGTATTTTGCAATTATATCAAACATTTTTTCGTCCAGATTTCCTGCCGCAATATCGTTGATAATGGCAGCTCCGCTTTCAATGGATGCTTTTGCCACTTCAGCTCTAAAAGTGTCAATAGAGATAATCGTTTCGGAAAAATTTTTTAAAATCAAATCAATAGCAGGAACAATTCTTGAAATCTCTTCTTCTTCCGAAACAAATTCGGCACTAGGCTTACTGGAATACGCACCTAAATCAATGAAAGTAGCGCCATCTAAAAGCATTTTTTCAACCCTAGAAAGTATTTCGCTTTCATTTTTATACTTTCCACCATCAAAAAAAGAGTTGGGTGTAACATTCAAAATCCCCATTACTTTTGGAGTTGATAAGTCGATGAGTTGTTCTTTACAGTTAATCGTCATTTTTTTAGTATTCAGTGTTCAGTAGCAGTTATCAGAACTTCTGCATTCAACATTCGTTAATCTTTATTCAACATTCAGCCGCGGTGTTCTCTTTGCGGTTAACAGTCTTTGTACTTTGTACTTCAATCTTAATTCTTTACTTTTGAAAAAATTTTAGACAAATATACACCAATAATGAAGAATACTTCAAAGGAATATGATACTGTGACTGCGATTTGTCGTTCGCTGTTTATCAACAAAATGAAAGATTATGGATGTGCCTGGCGTATTTTAAGATTGCCTTCGCTGACGGACCAAATCTATATTAAAGCCCAAAGAATACGAAGTTTACAAGAAAATGAAATTCGTAAAATTGACGAAGATGAAACGGGTGAATTCATCGGGATTATCAATTATTCCATTATGGCATTAATCCAATTGGAATTAGGCGTTGCGGATCAACCTGATTTGGAGGTTTCAAGAGCAACCCAATTATACGATACCAAACTGAAACTCACCAAAGATTTAATGGAAGCCAAAAATCATGATTATGGCGAGGCTTGGCGCGACATGCGTGTGAGTTCACTTACGGATTTGATTTTGCAAAAACTGCTTCGTGTGAAACAAATTGAAGACAATAAAGGAAAAACATTAGTTTCTGAAGGCATTGACGCTAATTATCAGGATATGATTAATTATTCGATTTTCGCATTGATTTTAATGGGTTTTGGAACCAAAAATTAATAAAACTATGAAAAATATAAGTACTCAATTCTCCCGAATTTTCGTTGGAATCCTATTTATCATTTCCGGATTAATAAAGCTGAATGACCCCATTGGGTTTTCTTATAAACTCGCGGAATATTTTGGCGAGCCCGTTTTTAACATGCCTTTCTTAGTACCATTTGCATTAGCGATCGCATTGTTTTTGGTTATTCTTGAAGTTGTTTTAGGCTTTATGTTACTCATTGGTTACCAATCAAAATTTACGATTAACAGTTTATTAGTATTGATTGTGTTTTTCACTTTCCTTACGTTTTATTCTGCCTATTTTGATGTTGTTAGAGATTGTGGCTGTTTTGGTGACGCTTTGCATATTACGCCGTGGCAATCCTTTATTAAAGATGTCGTTTTATTATTTTTTATTCTGATTCTATTTTTTAATAGAAAATTAGTGAAACCGTTATTTGGAAATACAGTTCAAAATATTTTGGCTTTTGCAAGTATCGCTTTGTGTGCGTTTATGGGCTATTGGGTTATCCATCATTTGCCTTTAATTGATTTCCGTCCGTATAAAGTAGGAACTAATATCCAAAAAGGAATGAGAATTCCTGATAATGCGCCAAAAAGTGTCGTCGAAATGGTTTTTATTTATAAAGTAAATGGCGTTGACAAAGAATTTAGTGAAAAAGATTTAATGGCGCTACCGGAAGGAGCCACTTTTGTAGACAGAAAAGACAAAGTGATAACCGAAGGCTATGTCCCTCCTATTCATGATTTTGCTATGGAAAAAGACGGATCTGATTATAAAGAGGAATTCTTAGATGAGCCAAAATTAGTGATGATTGTGGCTTATGATTTAGTTCATGCTGATAAAGCGGGTTTAATTAAATTGGAAAAATTGAATCAGGAAGCTAAAGCAAAAGGGTATAAAGTAATAGGAATGACAGCTTCTTCACCGGAAGAAATTGCTAAATCTAAAAAAGAATTCGGGATGACATTCGATTTTTATTTCTGTGATGCTACAGCTTTAAAAACGATTGAAAGAGCCAATCCGAGTATTGTAGTTCTTGAAAAAGGGACTATTTTACAAAAAGTGCATTACAATGATATTGCAGATTTAAAACTATAAATAAAAGGTTTAAAGTTACTAAAACTGGTAATTTTAGACCTTTAATTATTTTATATACTCACATCTTGTCCAATTTAGTATTGCATTTTACTGAAATATCACTTGAAAATGGATAAATTAGTTTACTTTGAAAGCCCTACTTTTAATTTATTTCAATAAACGTTCCATTTAACAGTTAACTATTACGATTTCACTACTTTTATCATTACAAAAAAATCATTTTTTGTGATATAATAGCGGAGAATTCAAAATTCGTCAATCTCTATTCCCCAATCAAATTGTTTGTTTAACTTTGTTCCAAATTATAAAAAATGAAAAAAATATTCGTTTTATTCATCGCTTTCGTTACATTTTCTTGTACACAAGCTCAAAAAACAGCATTTTCAAAAGAAGCTTTATCAGAAACATTATTATCAACTGATGGAAGCCAAGTTGCTTTTAAGAATATTTTAAAAAAGCACAAAGGCAAAACTTTAGTAATTGAAGTTTGGGCATCCTGGTGCGGAGATTGCGTAAAAGCAATGCCGAAAATTAAAGAATTACAGGCTAATCATCCTGATGTAGCTTATGTGTTTATTTCTATGGACAAAGCTGCCGATAAATGGAAAGTTGGTATTGAAAAACACGAATTAAAAGGAGATCATTTCATGGCAAATGACCAAATGAAAGGTGTTTTTGGAAAAGCAATTGATTTGGATTGGATTCCAAGGTACATCATCATTGACAAAACAGGAAAAATAGTTTTATATCGTGCGATAGAAACTGATTTTGACTTAATAAATGAAACTTTAAAAAAATTGAAATAATAGCAGTATTCATTTCAAAAAAACTACCTAACTAAAATAAAAAACAACAAAATGAGAAAGAAGATTGTAGCAGGAAACTGGAAAATGCATAAAAACGCAGAACAGACTGAAGATTTATTGAATGAATTAATTGCAAAAATCCCAACAGAAACTAAAGCACAGGTAATTGTAGCTCCAACTTTTGTTAACCTAGCTTCTGCTGTTGATCATTTAGAGTTTACAAATATTGATGTGGCTGCTCAAAATGTACATCAAGCTGAAAGTGGTGCTTTTACAGGCGAAATTTCTGCTGATATGCTTAAAAGTGTTGGTGTGAATATCGTAATTCTTGGACATTCAGAGCGTAGAGCAATTTTTAATGAAACAGATGCTTTAATTGCAAGTAAAGTAAATACCGCTTTAGAACATGACATGACTGTTATTTTCTGTTTTGGTGAAGAATTGAAAGACCGCCAATCTAAAAACCATTTTAATATTGTTGAAAATCAATTGCGTGATGGTTTGTTTCAGATTGAAGCAAAAGACTGGGCAAATGTTGTTTTAGCATACGAGCCAGTTTGGGCAATTGGAACTGGAGAAACAGCTTCTCCGGAACAAGCACAAGAAATGCACGAATTCATCAGAGAAACGGTACGTAAAGCTTTTGGAAGCGACATCGCTGATGATGTTTCTATTCTTTACGGTGGAAGTGTAAAACCAGAAAATGCAAAAGAAATTTTCTCTAAACCAGATGTAGACGGAGGTCTAATTGGTGGAGCTGCACTAAAAGCAGATGATTTTGTTGCTATTGTGAGCGCAATATAATTTTTTACATACAATTTTAAAAAAGGTTTGATATTTTATCAAGCCTTTTTTTGTTTTAATTCTTCAATAAAAAGAGATAATACTACCTTTACCAAAAAAATAAACATGTCAAACATTTATATCGGATATCATTTTACCATAGAACCAAAAGAACTAGGTTCAGAAATATTAATTGCCCAATTAGGAGAAAAAGCTTTTGAAAGTTTTACCGAAACCGAAACGGGTGTTTCTGCTTTTGTGCAAAAGGATTTATGGGACGAAATGATTCTTAATGAAATTCAAATTTTGCAATCAGAGGAATTTAAAATTGACTACACTTTCGAAGAAATAGAGCAAGTGAACTGGAATGAGGAATGGGAAAAGAACTTTGAACCAATTGATGTAGATGGAAATTGTCATGTACGTGCGCCTTTTCATCCAAAAACGGATGCCGAATTTGATATTGTAATTGAACCAAAAATGAGTTTTGGAACCGGTCATCACGAAACCACTCACATGATGATTCAACATTTATTGGAAATAGATGTTACTGGTTTAAAAACACTTGATATGGGTTGCGGGACAGCAATTTTGGCTATTCTTGCCGAAATGAAAGGTGCTCAACCAATTGATGCGATTGATATTGATAATTGGTGTTATTTGAATTCTATCGAAAATGCGGAACGCAATAATTGTCATCATATTACAGTTTATGAAGGTGATGCCGATTTGTTGAAAAACAAAAAATACGATTTGATAATTGCTAACATCAATAGAAATATTTTGTTGAACGATATACAAAGTTATGTAGATTGTTTAAATCCAAAAGGAATCTTATTATTAAGCGGTTTCTACGTAGAAGACATCTCATTTATTGATGCTTCCTGCACAGAAAAAGGTTTAACTTATGTTAAAAAATTCGAAAGAAACAACTGGGTTTCTCTAAAATACGTAAATTAGTGTGTTATTTTTTTTATTAATTATATAAGTACAAAAAACCTACAAAATGAGTACTAAAGAAAAAGTAAGAGAAAGGGTCAGTGTAAAAGAAATTGTATCTTTAGATAACGAAATTATTGTCTATAATGATGATGTAAATACCTTTGACCACGTCATAGAAACTTTAATTCGCGTTTGTAATCACACTCCAGAGCAAGCAGAACAATGTTCGTTAATTGTTCATTACAACGGAAAATGTACCGTAAAAACAGGACCTTATAATAAGCTAAAACCGCAGTGTACTCAACTATTGGAAGCTGGATTAAGTGCTGAAATTATTTAGCTGTATTTAAATTTAATAGCCTGTTATAGAATTATTGTAAATAATTCATAAAACATATACTTTTATTATATATTTGAATAACATAATAGGCTTTTATGGTAGAATACGGAAAAATTTTAGTTTTTGTAATGCCCATTTTTTTGACATTAATCATAGCAGAAAAAATATATGGCCGTTATAAAGGAGAAGATACTGCTCCCAATATGGATACTGTTTCGAGCGTAAGTTCTGGAATGGTCAACTCCGTAAAGGACGTTTTAGGACTTAGCATGACCCTTATTTCTTACGATTGGATCGCATCAAAAATCGCCATTTTTCATTTAGAGGCTAGTTTTCTGGCTTACATTATAGGTTTCATTACCATAGATTTTTATGGTTATTGGAGCCATCGATTTTCACATCAAATTAATTTTTTATGGAATAAACATGCGATTCATCACAGTAGTGAAGAGTTTAATTTAGCTTGTGCTTTACGCCAACCCATATCCAGTTTTGTTAATTTATTTACCTTTTTGCTGATTCCTGCGGCTTTGTTAGGAGTTCCCTCAAAAGTGATTGCGATTACACTTCCCATTCATTTATTTCTTCAATTTTGGTATCATACCAAACACATTAAAAAAATTGGCTTTCTGGAAAAAATCATGGTTTCTCCCTCCCATCATCGGGTGCACCATGCTATTAATCCAGAATATATGGATAAAAATCATTCCCAAATATTTATAATTTGGGATAAGTTATTTGGTACATTTCAAGAAGAATTAGCATCAGTTCCACCCGTTTTTGGAATCACGAGACCCGCACTAACCTGGAATCCCATCCGCATTAATTTTCAACATCTTTGGCTACTGATAACCGACGCTTGGCGTGCTGAAAACTGGAAAGATAAATGCATTATTTGGTTCAAACCAACGGGGTGGCGCCCAGAAAATTTTGAAGAAAAATATCCTGTACACAAAATTAAAGATGTTTATGCTTTTGAAAAATATGGTACCCAACATTCTAAAAAACTGATGTTTTTGGCTATGATTCAAGCCATAATTACTTTGTTATTTATCAGCTATTTATACAACTCTATTGCAATAATTGGTTTACCCAATGTATTTGTATATGGCGCATTTATTTTTGTAACAGTTTATAGCTACACTGAATTAATGGATACCAGAAAAATTTCACTTTTTTGGGAAATTCTCCGATTTGCTTTCGGGATAACTATTATTGCTTATTTTGGCGACTGGTTTTCAATGAATCAACTTTTCCCTTACGCAAATTATATCATTATTGGATATCTTACGTTATCCTTAATAGCCACAGTCTACTTTGTAAGTGTAAATTTCGAAAAAGAAAAAGTAGTTGTGCCATAATCTTAAAAACTATTCATGAGAAGTACCTTATCATTCAAAGCCTATATTGGAATCAGTTTCGTTTATCTTTTATTAATTATTTTGGGAAGAGAAGACATTTCGTGGTTTATAAAACCTTTTTTGATTCCTTTTCTTTTTCTTGCCGTTTATTCTTGCGGAGATTTTCCTTCTAAAAAATTCCTTTTAATAGCCTTGACTTTTTCTTGGATGGGAGATGTTATTTTACTATTTGCTTACAAAGCTGAAATCTATTTCATCATTGGATTGGTAGCATTCCTAATTTCTCATATCGCTTATATCGTTTTATTCAGTAAACAATTAAGAATAAATTCGTCCAGAAACAAAGCTGTTTTCTGGGTGGGAATAACAGTTATTATTGTCTATTTAATACTAATGTTATCAATATTATTACCAACTTTAGGTGACTTGAAAATCCCGATTTTTGTTTATGCCATCATACTCTCAACTATGCTTTTATTTGCCTTTAAAGGGTATTTAAAATGGAGTAAACCTGCCGGGACTTATATATTACTAGGCGCGGTTATTTTTGTAAGTTCGGACAGTATTCTGGCTTTCAATAAATTTTATGAACCCATTCGATTTAGTTCTTTTCTGATAATGGCAACGTACCTGCTTGCTCAATACTTGATTATAGTTGGTATTTTGAAATTAAACAGAAAAAAATAGCATTTTCATTTTCAGAAAATGCTATAAAATTTAATTTTAATGGAATTAATGAGGCAATTTATCTTTTAATACTCCATAAATAAAGGTACCCAATAAAGCACCAAAAAGCACTAAAAGCACACTCCAGAAACCAGCACCAATTAGAATAAATATTGGACCTGGACAAGAACCGACAAGTGCCCAACCCAATCCAAAAAACAATCCACCAATCAAATAACGGGAAGAACCTTTTTCTTTATCCTGAATTTCTATTGGCTGACCTTTTACATCTTTTAGTTTATTTCTTTTTATGATTTGGATGCCAATTACTCCTGTCAAAATAGCCACAGCGATAATTCCGTACATGTGAAAGGATTGAAATTGAAACATTTCATAAATGCGATACCAGGAAACGGCTTCCGATTTTGTAAGTACAATACCGAAAACAAATCCAACTAATAAATATTTTAATACGTTCATATTCTAAAAAATTAAGGGTAATAAAAAATGAGCCATAATTAATCCTCCAACAAAAAATCCTATAACCGCTTTCAAAGATGGAAGTTGCAAATTACTCAAACCCGATATAGCATGTCCTGAAGTACAACCACCGGCATAACGGGAGCCAAAACCTATTAAAACACCACCAATTATAAGAATAAAAATACTTTTGGGAGATTCCCAGATCTGAGTACCAAAGAGTGCTTCTGGCATTAATTTTCCGTTTGGAGCATCGATTCCCAATTGCGCTAATTGTGCAATGGTTTTTGGGTTTATAGCAACATTTGAAGCATCACTCATAAAATGAACCGCTACAAAACCGCCTAACATCGCTCCTATAACCACAACTAAATTCCAACGTTGTGCTTTCCAATCAAAATCAAAAAACGTTACTCGTTTCCCTAAACCGGCCATAGAACAAAGAGAGCGCAAATTAGAAGACATGCCAAACGTTTTTCCAAAATATATAAGACAAAGCATAATCATGCCTATTAAAAACCCGGAAACATACCAAGGCCAAGTTTGATAAATAATATCCATATTTGTAAATTTTATGCAAATATATAAAGCAAATTATTGATTCTATGTGAGAAAAGTTACAATAGTAAAAAACTGCACAATAAATTAATATTTGTTAATGTAATAGGCTTTAAAGTTCTGTTTATATTTGTACCTCTTTAAGCGGGCAATGGTATTATAATTGTTATAAATATTCCCAAAAAATCAATTAAAAATATGAAAAAAATAATTCCGTTTGTCGTTTTATTACTACTTAGTGCCTCTTGTGTAAGCACAAAATCTACCTTGAAAAACGTAGATGATAATGCACCTGCACTAACACTTACAAAAGAAAATACTTTTGTAATAACAGCCTACAGCAAAGACAAAAAATATGGTTACGATCAAGATTATCCAATCAACATTTTTTACAGAAACACAGTAAACGAAACGATTAATCAAGAACGTTTTTTGAATGCACTGACTGGACCAAAAGGAGAAAAAATCACTTACACAAAACTGGAGAGCTGTTGTCCGTTTCCAACAAAGAAGACAGATTTAGGCGCTGGTTTCCTGGATGTATATGAACTAAAATGGGATGGGCAAAAGAAACCTATAAAACTCTATTTGAATATTTACGAAAAAGGAATTTTAATGGTACCCGTTGGTCTTAGTTTAAAAAAGAATTAAATAAAACACGACTGCCCTAGCCCTGATAACAGTGAAAATCCTTTTCTTTTTTTCTTCCAAAAAAGAAAAGATTGCAACGGATAGCAGGAAATAGCTTCAAAAAAATACTAAATCATTATTTCTAATTATCTTTGCACTTTCAAAAAATAAATTTTTATGAACATACAACATATTCCACTCATCAAACATAGTGATAGTGGCAACTTCTTTCTTCTTGCCGGTCCTTGTGCTATTGAAGGTGAAGAAATGGCGATGCGTATTGCAGAAAAACTAGTTGGTATCACAGATAAACTGGAGATTCCATTTGTATTTAAAGGCTCTTTCAAGAAAGCCAATCGTTCCAGAATTGACAGTTTTTCTGGCATTGGAGACGAAAAAGCATTAAAAATCCTTAGAAAAGTTTCGGAAACTTTTGGTGTTCCTACCGTAACTGATATCCATACTAATGAAGATGCCGAAATGGCTGCACAATATGTGGATGTGTTACAAATACCTGCTTTTCTAGTTCGTCAAACTGATTTAGTCATGGCTGCCGCCAATACTGGAAAGGTCGTAAACTTGAAAAAAGGACAATTTATGAGTCCTGAAAGCATGAAACATGCCGTGCAAAAGGTTTTGGATTGCAACAATCAAAACGTAATGGTTACAGACCGTGGAACCATGTTTGGGTATCAAGACATGATTGTGGATTTTAGAGGAATTCCTACAATGCAAAACTATGCAACCACAGTTCTTGATGTTACACATTCGCTACAACAACCCAACCAAACAGCTGGGGTAACAGGCGGAAGACCTGATATGATTGAAACGGTTGCCAAAGCAGGAATTGCTGTAGGTGTAGATGGAATTTTCATCGAAACTCATTTTGATCCCGCTAATGCTAAAAGCGATGGGGCAAACATGTTGCATTTAGATTATTTTGAAGGTCTGATGACTAAATTAGTTGCAATCAGAAAAACAATAAATCAGTTTTAATTTCAATTTAAATTCATTGAAAAATATAATTTTATATTCCGCATTCTTAATTATGTGTTTTTCAAAAAACACTTTTGCGCAAGAGCAAATTAAAATACAAGATAAATATACGGCTCACAATAAAGGGAAGTTTTTTATTTCTTGGGGTGGAAACAGAGATAGTTACACCAAATCTGATGTTACCTTTAGAGGAAAAGATTATAATTTTACTCTTGATAATATGGTCGCTCATGACAAACCAAAAGGCTGGCATGTTGATTATATAAACCCCGCGAGAATGACTATTCCTCAAACTAATTTTAGAATGGGGTATTTCATAAACGACCATTACAGTATTGCTGTAGGTTGGGATCACATGAAGTATGTTATGACGCAGGATCAAACCGTTAATATGACAGGTACAATCAACCTTCCTTTGACAGATTCCGGATCAGATTACAATGGGACTTACAACAATACTCCGAGTGTTATGACAGAAAAATTTCTGATGTATGAGCATACTGATGGATTAAACTATGTAAACACTGAATTTTCAAGACATGATGATATTTCATCTTTATTCAAAATTGGGAATACTGATAAAATTCAAATCAACTTAACTGAAGGTGTTGGAGTTGGATTATTATATCCAAAAACAAATACGACTCTTTTGGGTAAGCCGCGTCACGATGATTTTCATGTATCTGGTTATGGAACTTCTTTGAAAGCAGGTTTAAATGTTACTTTCCTAAAACATTTTTATGTTCAAGGGGAATTAAAAGGAGGTTATATCAATATGCAAGATATTAGAACTACTCAAAGTACGGAAGATAGTGCTTTTCAAGATTTTTTCTTTTTCCAAAGAATAATTGCTTTTGGAGGAATATTCAAAATATAAATAGTACATAGATAATAATAAACGAGGCTGTCAGTAAAATGACAGCCTCGTTTTGTTTAACGCTTTTTTTATTTTAATGAAGTTAATATGTTTTATTTTAATTACAAATTTGTTCCCACCATTGCTTTTATTATAATAATTATTAGCTAAATTTGGATATTATGTTTTCTTCTAAAATAACAGAATTAAACAATTCATAAAATTTGTATTTATCTAAAATCTGAATAAAAACAATTTTTACACCCCATGACTATAAAAAAAAGAAATCCTGACTCAGGTGGGATCTATCACTTTGATAATTTTTTTAAAATCTCAGCTGATTTTATTTGTATTGCAGGATTTGATGGCTATTTCAAGCGAATAAATCCCGCTGTTTCAAAACTATTAGGGTATTCAGATGAGGAATTGTATGCTAACCCCATAAGTAGTTTTGTTTATGCTCCAGACCTTAAAATTACTATCGAAACAAGAGAACAAGTATATAAAAACAAGCCCCTTTTAAATTTTGAAAATCGGTATTTAACTAAAAGTGGAGAAGTTGTATGGTTATCCTGGACATCAATGCCCGTTGAAGAGGAGAAACTAGTTTATGCTATTGCTAAAAACATTACACATAAAAAAAGAATTGAAGAAGAACGAAACTTACTTCTTGCAAATCTGACAAAAATTAACAAAGACCTTAAGCATTTATCGTATACAACTTCGCATGACTTAAAGTCACCTGTAAATAATTTGCTGTCCGTATTTGATCTCATTGACCTTTCAAAGATTAATGACGAGGAAACACTTGAGTTTATAACTATTTTAAAAAACGCAACAGAGAGTTTAAGGCAAACTTTAAAAAAATCAGTCGATGAATTAATTCATAAAGATGAGTTAAATGCCCCCATTGAAGAATTAGGTTTGAATAAAAATTTAAATGAAGTGCTCCTTTCTATAAAATCATTAATAGAAAATTCAAAAATTATAATTAACATCGACTTTTCAGAGCTTGCTGAAATTAATTTTAATAAAGAATACCTGAAAAGTATATTTTTAAACTTAATTACCAATTCAATAAAATACTCGAAACCGGACACCTTACCTTGTATTTCTATTGTTTCTAAAAAAGTAAACGGAATCAGTCAATTAATTTATTCTGATAATGGATTGGGTTTTGACATGGAAAAAGTTAAAGATAAAATTTTTGGACTACATCAAAAATTCCACGATCATATTGACAGTAATGGCATAGGACTTTATCTAATTTATAATCACATTACTAATTTAGGTGGCCGTATTGAAGTAGAAAGTAAAATTTATGAAGGTGTAAAATTCACAATATTTTTTAAAGATTAATCATTTTACACCTTCATAATTGATTTAATATTTTTAAAACCTATTGCACTTCTTTACTTGTTTCAATCCCATCCTGGTCTATCAAATACACTAATGAAGCCATTGTTGCCGCTCCTAATTCTAGTTCTCTTTTATTGACAGCATCAAATGTATCATTTAATGCATGGTGATAATCAAAGTAACGTTGTGAATCTGGTTTTAAACCTGCTTTTACAAGCATTTTAGAAGTCAATGGTCCAATATCTGAACCAGCATGCCCTTTTACAAAACTATGAATCAAATAGGGTTCAAAAAGATCTTTCCATCCTAGAATTTTATTAAAATTAGCATCATCACTTTCTAAAGAAAAACCTCTGGGACTGAATCCGCCTGAGTCACTTTCTAAAGCAAAAATGTGATTTTCTTTATTGGTTTGAGCCAATTCTTCATATTTTTTTCCACCTTTACCACCGTTTTCTTCATTCATAAAAAGTACAACACGAATGGTATTTTTTGGTTTATAACCCAAGTTCTTAAAGATATTTACCACTTCCATACTTTGAACCACTCCAGCTCCATCATCATGGGAACCATCAGCTAAATCCCAAGAATCAAGATGCCCGCCAACAACCATAATGTTTTCAGGATGCTCACTTCCTTTTATTTCCCCAATGACATTGTAGGATAAAACATCATCCATTTGCTTACAGGATTGTTTGAAATAAAATTTTAATTTTGGATTATTTTTTATTTTTTTGCTTAATAATTCCGCTCCATTTGTACTAATAGCAGCTGTTGGAATGTATTGTGATTTTGGAATGTCGCCATAGCTCTGTGCTCCTGTATGAGGAAAATCATCCAATCGAAGGTTCATAGAGCGTACAATGGTACCCAATGCTCCAAATTTTGAAGCTTCTTTGGCTCCTGCATATCTTTGATCTACACAACCACTATAAGCATTGAAAGCTTCTATTTGTTCATCCTCCATCGGTCGGTTGAAAAAAACTATTTTCCCTTTAATTTTATTTCCTAAAGCTTCTAATTCTTTGATGCTATGCACTTCAACTACTTCAGCAGTAAGCCCATTTTTTGAGGTAGCAACAGAACCTCCCAATGCGCAAATAGGCACATTTATTTTAGTTTTATTGTCTTGAATGTAAGCAGTTTCTTTTTCGCCACGAACCCATTTTGGCACCATCACTTCTTGAAGATAAACACGATCCAACCCTAGAGTTTCTAATTGTGCTTTGGTATACTGAACTGCTTTTTCAGCACTGGCTGAACCTGATAAACGAGAACCTATTTTATTGGATAAATAATCCAACCAAGAATAACATTTTGAGTTGGTTAATGATGATTTGTAAATTTCTTTTAGCGTTTGTTCATCTTTAGTTTGTGCAAAAAGAACAATTCCGCTAAGGAATAGGATAACAGATACAATTGATTTTTTCATAATTTAATATGGTGATTGTTTGAAATAGTACTTAATAATTTCAGTTCTAATAGGAGTGGCAATTTCGTAATTCTTAACGAATATTTGATGCCACATTCAAAAAAAGCCTTCCTAATTTTTTTGAATTGATAAAATTAAATAAAAATAGCCGTTCTTCATCGTGTTGCATTTAATATGCACACTTTTTTATAAAAAAACCCTTCGATATAAATACCGAAGGGTCGTCACTAAATAAACAAACCAAATTTATTTAATCAACTCCAAACTAACTTTCTTCTCTGCATTAGAATCAGTGCCAACAAAAATTTGAAACGCACCCGGCTCTGCAATAAATTGTAAATCAGAATTATAAAACTTCAACTCTTCAACGGAAATTTCAAAAGTTACCGTTTGTTTTTCTCCTTTTTTAACAGCGATTTTTTGAAATCCTTTCAGCTCTTTTATAGGTCTTGTAACAGAACCCACTAAATCTCTTATGTACAATTGCACTACTTCTTTACCATCATAATTTCCGGTATTTGTCACATCAACAGTAACGTTTACTTTTTCATTAAAATTCATTTTATCCGATGAAATTTTCAGGTTCGAATAGTCGAATGTGGTATAACTCAATCCAAAACCAAAAGGAAATAAAGGCTCATTTCTTTCATCTATATAATTAGATCTGAATTTTTCAAACTTTCCTTCTTTGTTCCCTAACGGTCTTCCCGTATTTTTTTGATTGTAATAAATAGGCACTTGCCCTACACTTCTAGGGAAAGTAGCAGTCAATTTTCCCGAAGGATTTTCATTTCCAAACAAAACATCCGCAATAGCACTTCCTGCTTCACTTCCTGCAAACCATGTATTCAATATCGCTGGAACAGTTTCGTTTTCCTGAACTAAAACTAATGGACGCCCAGTAAATAAAACCAAAACCACTGGTTTTCCAGTTTTAAGTAATTCTTGTAATAAATCTTTTTGAGCTTGTGGAATTTCTAAATTGGTTCGGCTGCTGCTTTCTCCACTCATTTCCGCAGATTCACCAAGAGCTGCAATAATTACATCGGATTGACTAGCAATTTTCAAAGCTTCTGCCAATAATTCTTCCTTTGTTCTGCTATCACGGTGTAAGGTTTTACCAAACATGGTCGCTTTTTCTTCGAAAGCTGCATCATAATCCAGATTACTTCCTTTGGCGTAAAGCACTTTAGTTGAATTTCCAACAACTTCATTGATTCCGGCTACTAATGAAATAGACTTTTGCATATTTGTCGCAACACTCCAAGTACCCGCCATGTTTTCTTTGGCATCAGCCAATGGTCCAATCACGGCTACAGTTCCTGATTTTTTCAAAGGAAGTAATTGGTTTTGATTTTTAAGCAAAACCAAAGATTGAGCAGCAATTTTTCTGGCTTCAGCTCTATTACTATTCGTGAAAATCTCCGTTTTTGCTCTTTTTTCATCACAATATTTATAAGGATCTTGAAACAATCCTAAATCATATTTGGCATTCAAAATAAGTCGAACTGCATTATCGATTTGTTCTATACTTACCTTTTTTTCATCCAATGATTTTTTTAAAGTAGTAAGAAAACCTTCGCCTACCATATCCATTTCCACTCCGGCATTTAGAGCCAACGCAGAAACCGTTTGTAAGTCTCCCATTCCGTGTTCTATCATTTCAGGAATTCCTGTAAAATCAGTAACCACAAAACCTTTAAAACCCCATTGTTTTCTCAACACATCAGTCATTAACCATTTGTTTCCAGTTGCCGGAATTCCGTCAATTTCATTGAAAGATGCCATAACAGAACCTACACCAGCATCAACAGCCGCTTTGTATGGAGGAAAATAATCATTGTACATTTTTATTCTGCTCATGTCAACCGTGTTGTAATCGCGTCCGGCTTCCGGCGCACCATACAAGGCAAAATGTTTCACACAAGATAAAATGGTATTGTTTTTTGACAAATCGTCTTGTTGGTATCCATGAACCATAGCTTTGGCAATTTGGCTTCCCAAAAACGGATCTTCACCCGAACCTTCAGAAACTCTACCCCATCTTGGATCACGAGAAATATCAACCATAGGAGAAAAAGTCCAGTTGATTCCATCAGCACTGGCTTCTTGAGCTGCAATTTGAGCACTTCTTTCAATCAGTTTCATATCCCAAGTACAAGACAATCCAAGCGGAATAGGAAAGGTCGTTTCATATCCGTGAATGACGTCCATTCCAAAAAGCAACGGGATTTTCAATCGGCTTTTTTCGACTGCAATCTTTTGCACTTCTTTAATTTTCTGAACGGACTTGATATTGAATAAACCACCCACTTTACCTTCTTCAATATTTTTAGCCACATTAGAACTATTGGCAGCTCCAGTGGTAATATCCCCCGAAGTAGGCAAATTCAATTGCCCTATTTTCTCCTCCAAAGTCATTTTCGACAATAATTCGGATACAAATTCGGTTTTGGGTTTAATTTTAACTGTCTTTTTAGCTGTCTTTTTTTGGCTGTAGCCAAAAAGTGAAAAGCCTAAGAGAAGTATAATTAGTTTAATTTTCATTTTTTATTTTTTTATTTGTTTAAACATCCAATCATAAATTTCTTGGTTGTCATATACTCTTGACCAACTGTCGTGACCTGCATCATCAAAAATGGTTAGTTCGACATTGCCATTACACTTTTTTAGTTCTTTATAAATGGCGATTGCATAATCTGGATTCACAACATCATCCATCAAACCGTGAAAAACCCGAGTTGGAATAGCTGCAATTTTACATGCTTCTTCCAATTGAATCAGATCTACAAATCCTGAAATTGGAACGAGTGCTGCAAACATATCGGGATGCGAAAAAGCCAGATTCCAAGTTCCCCATCCCCCTAAACTCAATCCGGTAAGGTAAATTCGGTTTGAATCTATATTGTTTTCTTTTTGAATTTTTAAAATCAAACGGTACAATACTTCATTATTCCATTCTTCGTTTTCAGGACATTGTGGTGCCAAAATATACGCATCGAGTTCGTGGTTTTTAATGTATTTAAAAGGTCCATGAATTTTTACTTTTTCGATATCAGTTCCTTTTTCACCTGAACCATGAAGAAAAATGATTAACGGTTTTTTATCTTTAGTATTCGCCGGAATATGTAATGCATAACCCATTTCGTGTTTTTGCACGATTTCGGTTTTCATTTTTCCATTTACCTCTGATTGTGAAAAGGCATTCCATGAAAATAAAAAGGCAATTATTATAATTTTATACTTCATAATTCCTTAAAAATTATATTTCCCGGAATGGAAACCTAGTTTTACTAAACCTTGTTTTACCTCTGGTGAATTCATAAATAATTTCCATAATAAACCAGTACGATAATTTTCAACCATTGGGGCAATTGTACCTTGATCGATTGCTAAATATCGTGGCGTTATCCAATTATAATGCGGAGAAAAAGCGTCATAAGGTCCTGCAATTCCAACTAAAGAACTCTTTTTCTCATCATATAAATAATGCAGAAATTTCATTGATTCTGTTGGCGTATAAGGAAAAGAGGATAATGCTGCTGTAGGTGAAATTACTCCTAAATCATTATTAGGCTGATGCGCTGAATATCCTGTAGATCCATCACTATTACGAGAATAACTTGCCGTTAATCCCCAACATTTGTCCGAATACCCATTCCATTGATGTGGATTAGCAATACAATATTTGTTCATGATTTTAGCATGGTTTTGGGTCAGTGCCCAATAATCTGCATATTGATCCGTCAAGTTAGTAGGATCTAAACCTAAATAAGAATAATGTGCCCAAAACATAGGACCTACATTTCCTGTTGCTCCATTATAATTGAATATTACTGGAATTCCGTATTGTGAACTGCCATTTACTATTGCGCCATTTCTTGCCCAAGCCTCATGATAAGCTGCAGCCGGAATAGGATGTGTAGGAGACGCAGCACCCATTATATAGGTAATCAAACATTCGTTGTATCCTTCCAGTTTAAAATTCATTTCCCAACCGTAAGTAGGTGACCAATGCCAGTATAAAGCATTTTCGCCTTTGGTATACCAATCCCACTCAACACCTTTCCATAAATTATCCGCTTTAGTCGCTAAAGCTTGCTCTGCAGTAGTTCCGTTTTTGAAATATTCTCTAACGGTTAACAAACCCTGACATAAAAAAGAGGTTTCTACTAAATCTCCGCCATTATCTTTAGTTCCAAAAGGAATTACTTTGCCTGTTGTTCCATTTATCCAATGTGACCACGCACCATGAAACCGATCTGCATTTTCGAGAAAAGTCAAAGCAGTTGTAAGTCTAGAAACAGCTTCGCTTCTATTAACAAATCCTCGCTCTACACCAACGACTATTGACATTAATCCAAAACCTGAACCTCCGGTAGTAACTATATTAGCTTCAAAACTTGGATCATCAGTTAGGTAACGCTCTCTTGCTAATTTTGAATTGGTTTCAGCATAATCCCAAAAATATTTGATAGCATCTTTTTGAACCTGATCCATAGCTTCGGTATCAGTTAAAACAGGTATAGGAGTAGTAGGAGTCGTTGGTAATGGAGTACCGCCCCCACTATTTCCTCCAGGGGATGAAGACGAACAAGAATTTAAAAAAATTAAAAAAAACATTATGTATAAACCGTTTTTCATCTTTATAAAAATAATAGGATTAATGACTAAAAAAATACACACCTAGTTTTATCCAAACTAGGTGTGTCAATAAATCTTTATCTGTTATCTTTTTCTAATTTATATAAAGCAACAACTTCATTATCAGAAAGTGCTGCGTTATAAATTCTAAACTCATCCATTAGACCTGTATAATTCAACATCCAACCATCTGCAGCACCCCAAGGAGCACCTAAATGTTGTTGATATCCACCAATAATAAATTTAGAAACATTAGAATTAGCCAGTTCGCCAAAACCAACTCCGCCAGTAAGCGGATCACTAGCATATCGTTTTGCTATTGAAGCAGGCAAATCAAGCTTTTTTCCATCAATGTACATACTGTAAGTAGAACTCGTTCCACTATACGTCCATACTACATGCTTCCATGTTCCAAACATATTTGCTAAAACATTAGCACCACTATGCTCTATAAACTGACCTGACCAAGCAATACTAGGTGTCACATCTTTTTGAATATGATTTTTCATTAACATCGTTTCTGCTGGACCTGTACCTTCAATCAATGAGAAAATATTTCCCCAAAAATCTGTAGTTTTTGGTAACATAAATAAAGATTGTGCTCCACCAGTATGTGGATTTGTATTAATCCACATAGAAACTGTAATGCTTTTTACATCTACCAAAGAACTTGCTACTGTACTATAAGCGATAAAAGAATTTGAAGAGCCTTGATAAGCCTGCCCTTTTATTCCATTACCATACGTTACATTTGTTCCAACTCCACCTGTTATTCCGTTTTTTGAATCTGAAATAGTATTCTCAAAACTGAATTTAGCAATCAAACTATTGGCAGCAACAGCATCTGAGTTATCATACCCTCCAATTGACTCATAAGGAATCGGGCTGTTTACTTTATCTATACTATCCTCATTACAGCTTACAAAAAATTGAGAAGCCAGAACAGAAGCAAATAAGAAAATATATTTATTTTTTTTCATTTTTACTGTTTTTAAAAATTAATAACCAGGATTTTGTGCTGACAATCCGTTTGATTGCGTAATGAATGCTTGAGGCAATGGAAACAATTCATGTTTACCTGCAACAAATGTTTTTCCATCAATAGCAAATGCAGCAACCGCTTGACCAGTACGTACTAAATCAAAGAATCTATCGTGTTCGAATGCCATTTCAACTCTTCTTTCTTTCCAGATTGCTGTTCTAACATCAGCTTGAGATACTGCAGTTGTATTTCCTAATCCAGCTCTTGCTCTGATTTGGTTCAACAAAGGAATAGCCGCTGTAGTTTGATTCAATTCGTTTAATGCTTCGGCTTTCATTAGTATTACTTCAGCATATCTCAAATATTTAATATTCACATCAGTTTCCCAAGCATCTGTAAAAGCAGAAGAATACGCTTTATAATTATATCTAGGATTTTCAACTGTTGTTGGTACAACTCTACCATCGTATAAAGTGGTTCCTGCAAAAATGATTGTTGCATTTTTTCTAACATCACCAGTTTCATAAGCATTTACTAAACTTTGAGAAGGGGTATTGAAACCCCAGCCCCATCCACCATTACCACGAGCACCTTGTGTAGCTGAATATCCTGAGATTCCTTTAGCAGGAACTGAACCAGTACCTTGAATTTCAAAAATAGATTCGGCATCATTTTCTCCAGCTAATCTAAACATAGAAGCATAATTTGGAACAATAGAATATCCTGTAATCAAATTACAATTGTCTACTACTTTCTGCCAGTTTTTTTGGTATAAATTTACTTTTGCTAATAATGCATAAGCAGCTCCTTTTGAAGCTCTACCTTTTTCAGCAGCAGCATATTCTGATTTGTTTGGTAATGCCGCAATAGCATCCGCCAAATCACTTTCGATAAAAGCATAAACTTCAGCACTTGTTTTGCGTGTTAATTGCATGATTCTATCTTCATCCGAAGATGGATTTGGCAAATGATCTACAATTGGTACACCACCATAAGCTTTTACCAAAGTAAAATACATAAAGGCTCTTAAAAATTTAGCTTCTCCTAATAATCTGGCTCTTAAACTAGGATTCGCTTGGTCTAATTGCGGGATAATACTTAATGCCTGATTGCATCTGTTAACCCCTTCATAATTAGCCTCAAAAATTTCACTAGTAGATGGAGTTGAAGCATTATAGGTTAAAGCATCCATTAAATCTTTATCTGAACCCGTATCTCCAGGAGACGATCCTTTGTCAGCATCATCAGAAGCAATGCTAGACAATCCAATCCAAGAAAATGAAGTCATATTCCAATCTAAAAATTTACTATAGATTGCTGTTACAAAAGTAGCCGCTCCTTCATCATTATTGAATAATGCAATATCTTTCGTAGAAATAGATTCTGTTTGATCTACATCTAAATAATCGCTTGAGCATCCTGAAACAAAGTATGCGGATAGCACAAACAGTGATATATATATCTTTTTCATTGTATTAAAATTTTAAATTAGCACCAATAACGAATGATCTTAATGTTGGGTATGCATCCAACTCAATACCTTGAGTTCCATAAGGATCGCCATTACCATTTAATTCTGGAGAAAAACCAGAGAATTTTTGAGTAATAAATGGATTTATTGCATTTACATATACTCTGCAAGAATTCAGAAATTCTCCTTTTAATGGAATTTTGTATCCAAGAGTAATATTATTGATTCTAAAGAAATCACCAGATTCTAAATAATAAGTAGAAGCTACCGGAACTAAATTAAATGGTCCAGGATTTGCAGCCGTAGTATTATTTGCAGTCCAGAAATTAGTAGCCAACGATTCTTCTATATTTTCTCCGCTAAAGCGTTGTGCTTTTTTACCATTGTACACTTTTGCTCCAGAAGTACCGTATCCATCTACAGATAAATCAAAGTTTTTATAGTTCAACCCTAAAGTAACACCGTAGGTAGAAGTTGGCAGTATAGAACCTACATATTTTTTATCTTTATTTTCATCTAAAGCGTCTTGAGTTACTTTGGCTCCAGCTGCAGTATAATACAACATTTTACCATTTGCAGCATCAAAACCAGCATAATCATACATATAAAAACTACCTAATGGTCTCCCTATAGAAGTATTGTCTAGTAATTTTGTCCACTGCCCGTTTCCTAAATCTCCTCCATGAATTGGCGCAAGCGTAGCATCTTTTAAACCTGTCAACTTATTTTTGTTGCTAGAAAAATTACCTCCTACCCAGTAACTCAAATTGTCAGTCAGTTTATCATCCCAACGTAAAGCAACTTCATATCCTTTATTAGATACTTTTCCAACATGGGCTGGTGAGGAATTACTTATTCCAGAAGTCATATAAGGTTTTGTATTTAAAATAACATTTGTTGTTGTTTTATCATACACATCAAATGACCCTTTTAATCTGTTGTTCAATAATTCAAAATCGATACCACCAGAAGTTTCCTCTGTAATTTCCCATGATAAACTTGGGTCAACCTGAGAATTAATAGTAGTTCCTTCATTCAATATAGAACCACCTAAATAATAACTAAGACCCGAAGAATAAGCTTGATTATTAAGTGGTACATTTTGATTTCCTAGTCTACCCCATCCTCCTCTTAATTTTAACAAGTTAATTCCTTTCACGTTAGCCATGAAGTCCTCTTTAGTAACAATCCAACCTAAACCAAAGGCAGGAAACGTTCCCCAACGATAGTCTTTACCAAAATTAGAAGAACCATCACGTCTGATTGTACCTGTCAATAAATACCTGTCCATTAATTTATATTGGAAACGACCAAAATAAGACGCTATTTTATTCTCATTGAAAACTTCATCTTTATAATTAGTAACTGTTCCTACATAATCAACACCAGCTAATGACCAATAATTAGCATTTGCATTTACATTTTTTCTGGCAATTGTTAATTGCTCTCTTGCTCCTTTTACAGAAGTTTCAATACCTCCTGTTATCTCAATGTCATGAATATCACCAAATACTTTATTATAAGTAATGTAATTTGATAAATTCCAATTAAAATATTGGTTTCTTCCTTTTGTCAATAAGTTATTATTCTTATCCGCAGGATAAATAATTGAAGCTAATTGACCTGGATTATTATTCGATTGCCAAATAGCTCTAGTATCTTCAAAATTGTAATTTTTCCAAGAATAATATTCACCGTTAAACTGAGAAGTGAATTTTAATGATTTTACAATTTCATAATCTAATTTCAAACCACCTTGTAGTGTAATACTTCTTTGTTGCTCATTAAAATAATCTAATTGAGCAACTGGATTACCAACGTTGTTAAAAGAAGAACCTGTTGTTCCTGCAAAACCATCGTTTCCTACATAAGATACTCCATATTGACCATTAGAAAAACGAACTGGAACTATTGGTGATTGTTTGTAAGCATTAGTAAAAGCACTCAAAGGTTTCGGGCTTGAATTAGTAGAACCGAAACTGAAGTTTTGATTCAAAGTCAATTTTTTAGAAATTTTGAACTCATTGTTATTTCTAAAAGTGGTACGACTATAATCCAAACCATTAAGAATTGCTTTTTCTTGGTAATTTCCTAAACTGAAAAAATATTTTATATTTTCTGTTGAACCAGAAACCGAAGCGTTATTTTGAACATACGATCCTGTTCTTGTAATAGCATCAAACCAATCTGTATTAACCGGTTGATCTTGTGAAAAAGTAGTCGTTTGCAAAGCTGCATTCGAATAATGAGAATATTTGTTACTTCCCGCCATTTTTACTTTTTTCAAAGGCTCTCTAAAACCAGCATAGCTTTCGAACTCAACAGAAACCTTATCACCTTTTCCTTTTTTGGTTGTAATAATGATTACACCATTTGCAGCTCTAGTACCATATATAGCAAGAGAAGATGCATCTTTCAAGATTTCATAAGAGGTAATATCATTCGTATTGATATTATTGATATTTTCAGTAGGCATTCCATCTACAATGTACAAAGGGGTTCTTCCTCCCAAAGCTGTACCCAAACCTCTAATAACTACAGAAGGTGTACTTCCAGGCAAATCAGAAGAAATTACTTGAACTCCCGCAGCTTTACCTTGTATCGCTTGTGAAGCATTCAAGACTTTAGTTTTAGATATTTCCTCTGCTTTCAATGAAGTAATTGCAGTGGTATTATCAATCTTTTTTCTAGTTCCATAACCTATGACAACCACTTCTTTTAATTCGGTGTCTTTAGATTCTTTTAAAGTGATATTCATAGTTTCTGAAGTAACCTTTATAGATAAAGCATCAAAACCTACCATACTTATTTTTAATACCTCACCTATTTTGGCATTGATATTAAAATTACCGTCAAAATCAGTATCAGCTGAAGTTTTAGAATCAGCAGCAACAATCATTGCAGCAGGAATTCCAATTCCATTCTTATCCAATACTTTTCCCTTAATTACTTGACCAGACATATATGCCGGAAGCAGAATGAGTGCTAAAAAGCTAAAAATAAAATTTCTCATATATTAATAATTTGTTAAAGTTAGTGGGACCAAATTAGATAATTACAACGTTATAGTACCCATAATGGAGTTACTACATGAATACATCAAAACATTAAAAAACGATAAAAAAACTATATTTTACAGTAGCTAAGAAAGGTAAAGAGACACCATACTACATCGACATGATGTAGTAATGATGTATTGTAATTTCGTAAAAAAATGATTAAAATAATATAGTATCTATAAAAATAGAACTTATTTTATATGGTTAATAAAAATTTAGAAAGATTTTCTTCTTGAGTAAGATTTAATTTCTTTCTTAATCGATAACGATGCAGTTCAACTCCTCTGAAAGAAATATTCATCATTGGAGCAATTTCTTTGGAGGAAAGATTCATTTTTAAGTAAATGCAAAGCTTAATATCCTTTGAAGTAAGGTTTGGATATTTTTTAGAAAGGTGAATTATAAACTCATTATGAATTTGATTTAAATTTGTTTCAAATGTTTCCCATTCATGCTTGTTAACCGCATTGATTTTTATAGCTTTTTTTATCTCACTCTTTAGTTTATTGAAATCAGTTTCAGAATCTAAAATTCCTTGGATATTCTCTATCATTTCACTTTGCTTGGCAATTGAAAGTGATTTACCAGCTACTTCTGATGATTTAGATTGCAATTCCAATTCAAGAATGTGTTTTTCATATTCCTGAATATTCAACTCATTTTCGGCTTTTAATTCCATTTCCAGAATTTTCTTTTGATGCTTTAATTCTTCTTCCTGTAATTTCAGTTTTTGAATATATTTTATCTTATTCCATTTATAATAAAGGTATAATATCAAACCGATAACAATCAGGTATACCAAAATCATCCAAAAAGAAAAATACCATGCCTTTGCAACGATAAATTGAAAACTGGAAACTTTATTATAATGCAATCCATCGTTACCATAAATAGTCACCTCATGAGAACCACTAATGAGGTTATTCAAAATAATCAATCCCTCATTTATGGGAATGAATTCTTTGGTACCATTAATTTTATAAAACAAATCTGGTTTTGTCGCCCCATAAATTCCAGATATCACATGTATTCTAAGCTCTGAATTATGCTTAATTTTTGATGTGTTTTCTACTAAAATACCATCATTGAAAGCTTCAATTTTTATATTAGTTGTTTGCTTGTTTTTGGATTTTAATTGAAGTGATATAAAACCATCATCTAGATTTAACAGATAACTGTCATTATTTTTAAATACTTTCAAATTATCATTAATGATTTTTCCTTTATAATATTTCTCCTGAATGCTATTTTTAATAAATTGATTATCATTAGCATAAACATGATATAAAAGTCCTCCTTGAAGTACCATAAAGTTATTTTCATCAATGGTAACAATATCTGAGACGTTTTTAAAATTGGTGTTAAACAATTCATTTCCTTCTAACTGATTGGTGATTGAATTATAGGTGTACCAAGATTTATTGATTAAAAAAAGGATTTCGTTTCTGAACTCAAATATTTTCACGCCAAAATCATTACTTATTTTACTGCGTTGTGTAACATTATCAACACTTATAGTTTCATAAGTGTCATTATAAAGAATTCGATACAAACCTCTGTTATTATCAGCTGCCCATATTTCATTTTTCCTGTTTTGCGCAACATATTTTATGGGTTTCAGAATTTTTTTAATAACAATATTTTGCTTCAAGTTAGTAACATCATTATAAATGATTACACCACTGTATGTTGCTTGCAAATAAGAATTATTAATACCGCTTTTTGCCAAATTCCAACCGCCGTTAATAGTACTTAATTTATAGAATAATCCGTTGTCATAAATAAAAGTTCCTTCGTTGTGGCCTATAAGGTATTTATTATTTATTTTACTGATATTCCAGGCTTGCCCTTGTGTATTTGGAATCAATGAAAATTGCTTATCCTCATATTTAAAAATACCATGATTGGAAGCCATCAAATAGCCTTTTGGAGTGCTGGCCACAGAATAAACAGAACCTAAAATTCCTGAACTGTCATAAAAAATAGAAATTGGTGAATTGACTTCAATATGAGCAATCCCGTTATCCAATCCCAACCATAAATCATTCTCTTTGTCCTGACCAATACTTAAAATAGAATTGTTCATCAAGACGTTATTTCTATTGATGTTTTTATAAGAACCATCATTCAAATCTAGAACATAAACCCCTTTATTTGCTGTCCCTATTACCAGTTTATTGTTTTTTATAAACTGGGCAACATTGATGTTTGCAGTTTTCAAAATGTCATTTAATGGATTTCTCCAAGGAATTAAAGTACCTTTTTCCAGAACATAAACGCCATTTTTTTTAGTAAAAAAATACGTTTTATCTTCGTATTTTTGAATAGCATGAATAACATTATTTTCTAAAACAGCCCATTCCTTTACTTTTTCTAGATGGTCATTATTCATTTTATAAATTCCTTTCTCAACTGAAGCAACTAGCAATTCATTGCCAACTGGGAAGCAATAGGAAATCAAAAAATCAAATTTATTTTCTTTAATCACTTTTCCATCATACAGAAAAAGTCCATTAAAAGACTGAAAGTAAATTTTGTTATTAAACTTAAAAATCTTCCAAATTTCTTCATTGTTCTTTTCATCAAAAACCTTATTGCCTTTCGAAATCGAAACATAATGCATCTTTCCTCCTTTTCGAAACCAATACCCAAATTCTTTATAAGAACCTGAATAAATCTTGTCGCCGTCGACCATTATGGAACGAATGATCGTTTTGTTAGGTAACGTATATTTCTCCCATTTTACGCCATCGTATCGCAACAAATAATAATTATTTGCAAAATACATGGCATCATCATTTCCTTGTGCTACGTTCCAAATCTGGTTATCGCCCTGATAATTAGACTTGCTGTAATTTTCGACAAAAGGAAGCAACTCTTGAGAATATAGTTGGAACGAAAAAAAATATAATAGGATAATGAATGTAACTCTTGCTTTCAAAATGTGGCGTTTTATGTCCAAATATAAACAGATTTCTTAAATAAAAAGCATAAAAAAAGCCTCTGAATACAGAAGCTTTTTTTAGAAAAGGACGTTTTTTAATTGGTAAGTAATTCAAATACCTGATTTGCAATTTCAATTTCTTCATTAGTTGGAATAACTAATATTTTAGTTTTCGAATCAGGAGTACTAATTTCTCGAATTTCCTTCGAACGAATTTCATTTTTGGTATCGTCTAATTCAATTCCGAAATAATCCATATCCGTACAAACCAGTTTTCGAATGTAGGAGGAATTCTCTCCAATTCCTGCTGTAAAAACGATAGCATCGAGTCCGTTTAAAACCGCTGTATACGAACCAATATATTTTTTAATCCGATACGCATTCATATCTAAAGCCAACTGGCAATCAATATTTCCATTCGCTGCATTCGCCTCAATATCCCTCAAATCGCTATAGCCTGTAAGTCCCAGCATTCCGCTTTGTTTCTGCAACATCGTATTCACTGCTTCAAGCGAATATCCTAATGAATTAACTAGATAAAAAATCACGGATTGATCCACATCCCCGCTTCGGGTTCCCATAATCAACCCATTCATTGGACCAAAACCAAGTGTATGATCGATACTTTTTCCGTCTTTTATAGCAGTCATACTACATCCATTTCCTAAATGTATCGTAATAATTTTCGAGCCTTTATTTATAGAATTCTGTTTTAAATAATGAATTGCATTTTCCGAAACGTACTTGTGACTCGTTCCATGAAAACCATATACGCGTATTTTATTTTCTGTCAAAAGGTAGTTTGGCAACGCATATTTGTGCGCCACCACAGGAATCGTTTGATGAAAAGCCGTATCAAAAACAGCCACTTGCTGTGCCGAATTAAAAATTTCCTCCACCACATTTATTCCTTCTAAATTAGCAGGATTATGCAAAGGAGCTAAATCAAAAAGTTGCCTGATTTTATCTTTTACTTCGCTGGTAATAATTACGGTATTCGAAAAAGCGCTTCCGCCATGCACCACACGATGTCCGACAGCTTCAATCTCATCCGTACTTTTAATTACCCCCACTTTTTCATCCATCAGTAATTTGGCAATTTTTTCCAAACCAATTTTATGGTTTGCAATAGGCAATGTTTCTTCTAATTTAGTGTTATTGGTTACGTAACTTAGATTTGAAGTTTCCAATCCTATTCTGTCAATCATTCCCGAACAAATGACTTCGTTCGCCGGCATATCGATTAATTGGTATTTTATGGATGAACTTCCCGAGTTTATAATTACTATTTTCATTTTATAATCCTTGTGCTTGAATCGCTGTTATCACGACTGTATTTATAATATCATCTACCGTGCAACCACGACTTAAATCGTTTACGGGCTTGTTCAACCCCTGCAACATCGGGCCAATTGCCAAGGCGCCAGTTTCTCTTTGCACCGCTTTATAGGTGTTATTCCCCGTGTTTAAATCTGGAAAAATCAAAACGCTGGCTTGTCCTGCCACTTCAGAATTTGGCATTTTACTTTTTCCAACAGCCATATCGACTGCAGCATCATATTGAATAGGGCCTTCAATTTTTAAATCGGGACGTTTTTTCCTTACTATTTCAGTTGCAGTTCTCACTTTATCTACTTCATCTCCTTTTCCCGAAGAACCGGACGAATAGGAAAGCATGGCAATTTTTGGTTCTATTCCAAAAGCTAAACTGGAATCAGCAGAGGAAATTGCTATTTCTGCCAATTGTTCCGCAGTAGGATTTGGATTGATGGCACAATCCCCAAAAATAGAAACCCGGTCTTCCAGACACATGAAAAATATTGAGGAAACTACTGATGAATCTGGTTTTGTTTTAATGAATTGCAAAGCCGGTAAAATGGTATGTTGTGTAGTGTGTGCCGCTCCGGAAACCATTCCATCGGCATCGCCTTTATAAACCATCATTGTTCCAAAATACGAAACATCTTCCATTAAATCTTTGGCCATTCCTAAAGTTACGTTTTTTGCTTTTCGCAACTCATAATAGGTATTTACATATTCATCATAATGTTTGGATTCTATTGGATTAATAATATTAATTTTTGAAAAATCAAAATCCAATCCCAGTTCCGAAACTTTACTTTCTATTTGTTTTTTGTTTCCAATAATCGAAATATCAACCACATTCATAGCTAATAATCGCGAAGCTGCAATAATAATTCTTTCATCATTTCCTTCGGGTAAAACAATGTGTTTTCTATGTTTTCGAGCTCTTTTCACCAAATTGTATTGGAACATTTTTGGCGTCATTCCTTCCGCTTCAAAAGTAATTAGCTTTTCAGCCAAATTATCCAAATCGACATACTTTTCGAAAGTGTTGATGGAAGTTTCAATCTTCTGTTTATTATTAGCATAAATTTTAGATTTAATGGAACCTATTTTATTGGTGATATAATACGTCCCTTCTTCTACTGCAAAAATGGGCACAACCGGAGAAAGCCCTTCAATTAATTTTAGGATACTCACCTCGGGCAATATATTTCCGGTCAGCAGTATTCCAGAAATTGTTGGATAATTCACGGATTCATTCGCCTGAAGCGCACCAAGAATAATATCAGCTCTATCTCCTGGAGTTATCACCAGACTATTTTCTTTCAAATGCAATAAATAATTACAAAGCTGCATAGCTCCCACACTAAAATTACCCGTTTGATTGTTTAAATAAGCTGCGCCAAATAAAACTTTAGCATCTAATTTGTTAACAATTTCCTGAATTGTGGGATTATTTAAATTAGAAATTAAAGGAATTGAATTCACCAATATACTTTCTGGCAGACTTTTTTTCAAACCAGTAGTTACCAATTCAATGTTTTCAGGTTGTACTTTATTGGCGATTACAGCCAAAACTTCCACTTCTTTCACTTTGAATGAATCATACGCAAGATAAAGACTATCAATCAATTCTTCTAATGTTTTCCCGACTCCGGAGCCCACAATAATAGTTGGAATCCCCAGATTTTTGGCAATCAAAACATTCATGTCTAATTCGATAACAGTTCCTTCTCCTGTAAAACTGGTTCCTTCAACTAAAACAAAATCGAAACGTTCTTCTAATTTCTTATATTTTTCAATAATTAAATCGAGAACCTCCCCTATTTTTCCTTTATTCTTTTTTTTGATTAATTTACTTTTTGTAATGGCAAAAGCATCTTCGAATTGAATATCCAACCCAAAATGACCTATCACCGTTTCGATATGATTATCAAAACCTCCTTCTTCAAAATCTTCTATAATGGGTCTAAAATATCCTACCTTGGCAGTTTTGCCAATAAGCATGCTCATCAATCCCAAAGTTATAATCGACTTACCACTATTTTGTTCGCTGGTTGCTATATATATGGCCTTGTTCATCTTTATATTTTTGTATTTAATTCCATATTTACTTAATATATATCTTTTTAATTCCTAAAAATAGCGTCGTTTTTTAAAATAAATAATCATTCCAATTACAACTAACAACATGACACCCATAACTGCATAATACCCATTTTGATAATGTAATTCAGGCATAAACTCAAAATTCATTCCGTAAACTCCAACAATAAATGTAAGTGGAATAAATATGGCTGATACAATGGTCAGGGTTTTCATAATCTCATTCATCTTGTGCGTTTGTGCCGAAAAAAAGAAATTAGAAGCGCTTTCCAGTGAACCCATATCGGATTCAATTTGTTCTAAAAGCTCCAAACTCTTTTGATGCAATCGAGCAAAAAAACTAAAATTCTCCATTTCCATTGCATTAAATACATTATCGTCTTTGATGCTTTTTATGTCATACAAAGAATCCCGTAGCGGAATAATGGAACGTTTCAGAAAATTGAAATTATCGCGATGCTTTTCTATTCTTTCCAAAATTATAGGATCCGCACTTTTCTTAGAAAGGTTAATCAATTCTTCAACTTTATCTTCTTCATTTTCAATGGTAACATAAAAATTCTCCATGATTGCATCCAAAAGTATGTACAACAAATAATCTACTTTTTTTGTTCTAACAATTCCCGAATGTGTCCGAATTCGCTCCCGAATATGGGTAAAGAAATCACTACGTTTCTCCTGAAATGAAATTAAGATTCCATCTTTTATCAAAAAACTAATTTGCTCTACGCTAATATTATCTGAATCTCCAGCTGGTAAAAGTGATTTTATATTAAAAAATAAAATCTCAGATAGCTCCTCCAGTTTTGTTCTCCTAGTCGTATTTAAAATATCAGCAAGCATGAAATTATCTATTTCAAAATAATTCCCAATTGATTTTATTAATTCAATATTATTTAAACCATGAATATTCAGCCAATTCGTCTTTTGAGTATTGATGTATTTATCCAGATCCGAAACTTTAAAATCTTCAAATTCTATCAAATCAAAATTATCATAGACAAACAACTGCATTTCTGACTCATGGCTTCTATGAATCCCTGTATATTCTAGATTATACGGTTGTAGTTTCCTGCCTTTCTTATATTTAATTTTTCTCATTCCAACTCATTTATATAGTAATATTACGAAAAACTTTCACAAAAATATTGGTTCACCTTGGTTTAATATTTCTAAAAATAAAACTCTCTTTTTTATTTATTATTTTGAAAAAACAAAGATAAGCCGAAATAATAATCCTAATTATGAGATTAATCATGTTTCATTAATAAAATTCTACAAAAAAACCGAGCCATCACTAACTCGGTTTATTAATTTAAAAATTATATTTTTTATTTACCATCAACATAATCCTGTAAATAGCTGAATCTTGGTGTCAATTTCCCTTTTTCGGTAATTTTGGCTCTTTGTAAAATCCCATCTTTGTCTCCGTTGAAAAATGCAGGAATAACATGTTCCATAAACATTTCTCCAAAACCATCACTGGCATCCTTTGGCAATTCACAAGGTAAATTATCTACAGCCATAACTACAATTGCTGCTGGATGAAAAACATCTACTTCTTTATTTTCACTTGGCCAGTATCCGTATAAAGGCTCTGCAATTGTTGATGCTCTTGAGGTACATGCTATTGGACCATTGACATCACAAGAAATATCTGCAACAACTTTTATTTTACAATCTTTCGACTGAAGCATTTCACTTGTAAGAATTACCGGAGCTTCATTGGCATGAAAATGTCCTGTAATATAGATGTCTGAAACTTTAGTAAATCGCTCAAAATCAGACAGGTACTCTTGTGGACTTTTATAAAAATCAGTAAAATCCAGTACTTGTCCGTCTTTACGTTTATTGTATTCCAAAACATCGATTTGAGTGTAAACGGGTTGTGCATAGTTCTTTGTCAAATAATTTTCAACAGAAACTTCCTTTACTTTAATAGCATCCAAAATTTCTTTAGCACCATTCCCTACTTTACCGGTGCCAGTAATTACAAATTTTAAAGGAGGTAATACCAGTCTTTTTAAATGTGCAATCAAGGCTTCTTTTCCTGAAAGTGTTTCTGCTTTTGGTAATTTGAATAATTCGAATTTTATTCCAAAAGCACGGATACTATTATAAGTCCCTACAATTCCCGCATATTTCCCAAAACCAATTAGCCTGCGATTATGAGAATCTACAATGGTTTCATGATCATATAAATCAATATTTTTTTCTAAAATTGTCTGCAACAATTTTCTGTTGTAAGGTTGTTTTTTTATGGTATGTGAAAAAAAGAAATATGCTTTATTAGGAATTAAATCTTCCACGGGAACTTCTTTTACACCAAATAAAACATCACAATCACTGATGTCATTTGTAACTTCGATTCCTGAATTTTTATATTGTTCATTTGTAAAAATTCGAATATCGGAGCTTTCTACTTTTATAGAAGCACCTTGATACAATTGTTTTACTCTTGCTAATTCATCTGGAGAAAAAACAACTCTTCTATCTGGCGGGTTTTTTCTTTCTTTTATAATTCCGAACTTCATTTTTTATATTTTTATATCGATTAAATATAACTTTTTATGTATTATTTGTTACAAATATAACAATTTCAAACAAATTGACTTAATTTTTAAAATAAATTTACAAGTCTAAAACCAATTAAAAGCTGATGTCCAAAATGATACAAAACAGCAATTTCAAAACGTTGATAAAATAGTGTTAAGGTTTCGAAAAAAAGAGGAATCAAAAGGGATTGATTCTATATATTTGTCGTTCTAGTACAATGAAAATGATATTTATAAAAAAAGCAAATATACTACAATTACTCTTCCTACTATTCGTTTTGAGTTCTTGTACCAAAGAGAAAAAGAAAACAGCATTAAGTGATGCTCAACTCCCAAAGAGTACATTGCCTAAAATGAAACCTTTAACGAATGAAAGCCCTAAACTAACTGCTGCCTATATTGAGTCTAAAAAAAGATCCATCGAGGCTTTTTATAATAGAACTTGGCCCAATCATAGTGCAAACGGAAGTTTTCTTGTAGCCCAAAATGGACAAATCCTTTATGAGAATTATGAAGGTTATGCCAATTTTAGAGAGAAAAGATTAATAACAAGTACTACTCCGCTTCATTTAGCCTCTGTGAGCAAAGTATTAACTGCAACTGCCGTGCTGAAGTTAATTAATGCCAAAAGAATAGATTTGGACCAAAAAGTTAATACCATTCTAAAAGAATTCCCTTTTCCTGATGTTACTATAAAAACACTGCTAAACCATAGAAGTGGAATGCGTAATTATGCTTATTTTACAGATCGCGACAAAACGGTTTGGGACAGACATAACAGGTTAACCAATCAAGATATTTTAACCATTATGGCTACTAAAAATATTGGATTAGAATCTAAAACGGACACCCGATTTAGCTATTGTAATACTAACTATGCCATGTTAGCATTGATAATTGAAAAAATAACTAAGCTTTCTTATAAAGAAGCAATGAAGCAAATTATTTTCAAGCCATTGGGTATGAATAACACTTTTGTTTTTGATTATGATAAAGATAAAGACAGTATAGCTCCTTCTTATAAAGGAAATGGTGTTGAGATAGGCAAAGATTATTTGGATGCTGTTTATGGCGACAAAAACATTTATTCTACCCCTAGGGATTTGTTAAAATTTGACAGAGCGCGAAATTCTCCTGATTTTTTAACACCAAAGCTATTTAAACAAGTATTTACAGGATATAGCAATGAACGTAAGGGAGAGAAAAACTATGGTCTTGGCATTCGAATGATAAATTGGGAAACCGGACAAAATTTCTATTTCCATAATGGTTGGTGGCATGGCAATACTTCATCGTATGTCACTTTGCAAAAAGAAAAGGTAACTATAATAGCTTTGTCTAATAAATTTACAACAAGAACCTACAAAGTCAGAAAATTGGCTATGTTATTTGGGGATTATCCATTTCATCTTGACAAAGGGGAGAAAGAGGAATGATTTTTGTTGTAGACTTAAAAGTTTAGCACTAGAAATTCAAGTTTTAAATTGTATATTTGCAAACTCAAAATAAAAAGGGGTCGACTGGTTTTGACAGCAAGTCGAATTGAAAAGTAAGCACGTCGAGAACTGGGACAATTCTCGTTAATAAAAGGTTTCAAAACACATACACGGCGAAGGAAACTACGCTCTTGCTGCATAATCTGAATTATAGTAAGATTAGCCTCGTTCCTATCAGATAGGAAAGCAGGATTTACCTCGAAAGCTTTGGTTTATAGCGGTCGATAAAGGTGAATCGTAAATTTAAACCTAGATTTCCATGAGCTTCGGGTGGATTTCGAAATTAAGAAGATAAGTCTTGCGCGACTGTTTCTGGTCAAACGCAAGATCGAAAATCTAATCAGAAAATAAACGCGTAGAAAGCCTTTTAGTTGCTTGTTTGGACCCGGGTTCGATTCCCGGCGACTCCACTAATTCATTTTCAATTGAAACCAAAAGCCTGTAAATCTTAGGATTTACAGGCTTTTTCGTTTTTATTAATTTCAAATATCATCATTAAATCATAATCGAAAGGGTGCAAATTCGGGGTCATAAATTAATTTAAAAAAATGTCCCCGATTTTCAGATTAGACCTTGTTTAATAAGGGGTTTGAATACTGAACATCTTGACAATAGAATATTTAAAGTCGAAATTTAATAACTTCAAAAGTCACCACATTATGAAAAACAAAATTGCAATACTTTTTTATACAAAAAGTTCTAGAGCATTAAAAAACGGTTTACTACCGATTTATTTAAGAATTACGATTGATGGAGTTCGAATTGAAATTAGTACATCAAAGTATGTTGAAAATTCAAAATGGTCAGTAGCAGCGGGCAAAATTAAAGGCAATTCAGAAGAAGCCCGTACAATTAATAGTTATCTAGATATTCTAAGAAATAAAGTTTATGAAACCGAAAAGTCAATGATTAACAACAATCAAGAAATTTTTGCCAGTAGTTTCAAAAACAAGTTTATGGGTGTTGAAGAAAAAAAAAGAATGTTGATTCCTATTTTTCAAGACCATAATAAAAGAATGGAGGCATTAATTGATAGAGAATTTGCAATATATCCGAACAATTTTATCCTGCCTTGAAGCAAAAATTTAAAAACGAAGTACTCAATGTAGATATTCGTTTAGGCGAAACGAAAGATTCCGATCAGGATCCGCTAATTATTGAAATTTACTATCCCAATGTAATTCAGTACCCGGAATACATCCAACCCAGGGTTGTAGTAGAAATTGGATGTAGGTCACTTCGAGAACCTTTCACCGTCAAGTCTTTTTCTTCTTTAGTTGGAAGCCAGTATCCCGACAGGCAGTTTGCTGATGCTGCTATCGAAATACCGACTGTAAATCCGGAACGCACTTTTTTGGAAAAAATATTTCTCCTACATGAGGAATTTCAAAAGCCTTACACAGCTATAAGAGTCGATCGGCTAAGCAGACACTTATATGATATCGAAAGACTAATGCATACAGAATACGGCAAAGCTATAGTAAGCAATGAGATACTCTATAAAGAAATTTTAAACCACAGGAGAAAAATAACGCCCATCCGAGGCATTAATTATGACAATCATAAACCGGAATTTATAAATCCACTTCCTCCTGAAGCAATTGCAAGCGAATGGAAAAAAGATTACCAGATCATGCAGGAGCAAATGATTTATGGTAAAAGTTTAAAATTTGAAGAGCTCTTCGAAAATATCGTAACTTTAAAAAATCAAATAAATCAATTAAACTGAAATCTGGATTAATATTTGGCCTATTTGAAAGAATTCAAATGGTGGAACAAATAGGTTCTGGCATTAGTAGAAAGAGATACCTTACATAATAAGAAGTTCAGGATATCTATTCCAAAGCATTTGCAGCTGAGAGACTTAACCAGATAAAAGATCTTTTCGTTTTCAGCTGCTTTACTGGTTTGGCTTACATCAATGTCAAAAACTTAACGGTATCAAACATTAGTATGAGTTATTTATTAATGAATATGTCTACAAAAGAAATTATAGAAATCATGAATATTTCGAGTGGAGGAGTCGAAGTTGCCCGTCACCGTTTAAGAAAAAAAATGGGTCTAGATAAAACCGAAAATCTTATTAGTTACTTGATGAGTATATAACAAAAAAGTCGTTTTATAACTAAAATTTGAGACGGTTTTTTTATTTTGTAATATGTCCCGTCCTGAAATAGCGATACACAAAAAAGATCGTTATGGAAGAAAACATAAATTATGTAAAACGCACCCAACGCGATTACAGTATGTCTTTAAAGCTTCAAATTGTTAG
>NZ_JBLNKT010000018.1:0-75671 GCF_048158525.1 Flavobacterium algoris | reverse complement strand
ACTCAATTGGACTGCTTTCTCTTTAAAAGCTTTGTCATAAATTTTGCGCACTTGTTTCATAGGTTAAAATTAAGATTTATTTCTTAACTTTCTGTGATGGCTAAGTTAGCATGTCCAGTGTTTTCTAATCAAAATTTATTGTTTATTATAATAAAAAAATGAGTTAAGATAAAATCCTAACTCAGAAATTATATTTATTGTTTTAAGATAGAGATTACATAAATATAATATTTTTAATTAATAAAAACACAAAAAACATATTTCAATACCATTCATTTAACGCTGAAATTTGTATTTATTTTTTCCTTTAAACAAAAGAATTGACTACAAAAATAACTAGCTTAAAAATAACATCCTGTAGAATATATTAGAAAACTTCACGTAGAATTTGTTCTACATGAAGTTTCCTAATATTCCTAAAATTTGAATTATTTAATTGAAATTTAATGCTATAAGTGAATTCTAAAAAAGGCAGATAAGAATTTGGCTCTATCTTTCAAAACAATATTTTTTTATCTACCGAAGTCATCTTGCAAACGAACAATATCCTCTTCATCAGAAGGATTTTCAGGGTCTGTATGTTGCCAAATTTCAGCTACTATTCCCCATGAATCCAATCCTATCAAGCGATGACGTTCTCCTTTGTCCATTTGGATAAAAGTACCCGGAGCCAGTTTTTGAAGTTCACCTTCTTCATCTGTCAAACTAGTTTTTACCCCAACAATTCCGGAGAGTATTTTCCATATTTCTGCTCTACGGTGGTGAAATTGCCATGACAACCGTTTATTTGGGGCAACTACCAAAATTTTCGGACTTAACTTATTCGTAATTCGAATAGTATCCATTCCAAGATGTGGGAAAAATTTAGCGGCAAAGGCACTCGCCTGGCTTTCGTTAATTACAAAAAAACCTCCCCAAGGACGCGTTTCATCTTGTTTTATAACGGTGAAATTTTCTTGTTTTAAAGCTGCTGCAATTTGTTCAAAAACAGCACTTTTTTCTAAAGCATTAGGTATATTAAGATTCATTTTTATTGTTTTAAAAAGTAATTATTCGGTTAATCTAATTGATGCTACTGCTGGTTTCTATATATAATAAAATCATTTGATTTCAATTTTGGATTTCCCATCAAGATTTTTGCTCCTTTTGGAAGCCTGATTTCTTTTCCTAAGCCAAAGTTAATGATTATAGTGATTTTGTCTCCTTCAAAAGATCGGGTAAATAAAATTTGATTGTTTTTATGTTCCAATCGGTCATATTTACCATATTGTAACACTTTTTCATTATTCCGTAACGCAATCAATTTTTTGTAATTGTTGAGAATAGAATTTTCTTTGTTCATTAAATCATGAACATTGACTTGTCTATAATCCGGATTAATTTTAATCCACGTTTTCTTAGTTGAAAATCCTGCAAAAGCATTTCCATTCCACTGCATTGGACTTCGGGATTTATCACGGTTGTGCTCATTTCCTTCAACAAGTGCTTCATCAGGATTTTTCCCTTTGGCTATAGCCAATTCATAATGGGTTCTTCCCTGAATATCTACCATTTCATCCAAGTTCTTGGCAATACTATTATGCATCCCAATTTCTTCTCCGTAATACACAAACGGAACTCCTTTTGCGGTAAGCATCAAGGCTGCCAATGCCAAAGCTCTATCCGGATTCCCATTGGCTAATCGGTCTGTCATTCTGGGCATATCATGACTTCCAAAAAACAAAGTGGGATAATTGCTCCTATTTTTTTCCATACTTTGCAATTCGCCAAAAATACGCTGTGAAGAAAATGTTTTGATGCTTCCAAAGTTGAAATTAAAAACAACATCCAATAAATCTTGTGATTGGTATTGTTTCAATACTTCAATTTTGTCGCTTCCTATTTCGCCAACAATGAAACGATTATCATACTCGCTTACGGTCGCTTTTATCATTCGCATGGCATTTTTCACACCTTCTTGATCAATGTCGTTACTATGTACTTGCTGTCCGTCTTTGATAGGATTATCAGCTGTAATTCCGTTAGTGGTCAAAAAATTAATCACATCCAACCGAAATCCATCGACACCGATATCTAGCCAAAAGCGAAGTACTTTTTGAACCTCAGCAACCACTTTAGGATTAGACCAGTTGAGATCGGCCATTCTTTTATCAAACTTATGATAGTAATATTGATTGGTTACCGTGTCTTTTTGCCAAGCTGTACCACCAAAAAAAGATTCCCAATTATTAGGTTTATCTTTCCAGATGTAATAATCCCGATACGGATTGTCAATTGATTTCTGCGATTCCTGAAACCACTTGCATTCCGTAGAAGTATGATTCAAAACCATATCCATAATTACTTTGATTCCCCTTTTATGGGCTTCGGTCAAAAATTTATCAAAATCGGCTTTGCTGCCATAAGTGGGATCTACCTCGTAATAATTAACAATATCATAACCGTTATCTACTTTTGGAGAAGTAAGAAATGGCGTGAGCCAGACTCCTTTTATTCCCAATGATTTCAAATAATCTAACTTATCGGTCATTCCTTTAAAATCGCCATATCCATCCCCATTGCTATCCGCATAACTGGGCATATAGATTTGATAAAAGACCGATTCTTTCCACCATTTTTGGATGTTCTGGGTATTTTGTGCGGCCATTGAACTACTATTCAACAACAAAAAAGAAACTAGTCCAACGATTAACAGATTCGATTTCATAAGCAAATCCTTTTATTTTTTCTGTTGGAACTTATAATCCACCACAATACCATTCACCAACATTTTAGCACCTTGATACGTGATTTTACCGCCTGATGGGACACAAACAATTACAGCTGCATTTTCTCGTGCAATCTTTATTTTAGCTGAAGAAGTAACATTACGGGCTACAAAACGTCCTGATACCGTATTATACAAATCCACTTTTTTTCCTTTTTCGACAGTTATAGAAACTGTTTTATCAGCCGTATAAGGATTATAGTATAAAAAAGACGCGTAGGCTTTATCATGATAAAAATCAGTCGCCAATAAATTTAACTGTAATATTCCTGTAACATCCGTTGCACGGATAATACTTCCAAAAATACCTGCGTGTCCGCTTCCATAAACACTGAATTGAGATTCCTTTGGATTTTCTCCAGGTACCCAAAGTGGTCCGTCACCTTGTGCAACAGGTCCTTTTAAATGTTCATGCTCTTTATAACTGGATTGACGAATCATGCCTTCGTAACCGATTACTCCTTTTGAAACTTCAGCCAGTTCAGGATTCGTTTCATGCTCATCCGGCATGTATTGCGGGTAAAAAAAGCGGGAAGCATTTGCTGCATTCAACATCCATTTACCAATTGCCGTGGCATACGATTGATCGTATCGAACCATAGGAACCAATGGCCATGCCGCATCATAAGTGTTCATTAAAAATCCGTAACCACCATGATCTACTGTACTGCCTACAATTCCTGAAATATCAATTCCATTCCAGTTCCCCACTAATACGCCCCATCCTTCTCGACATACAGCAGTTCCGTCAAAGCTCCAACCCAACATTTTATTAGTGTCATACTTCTTTCCATGTTCCGCATTTATTCTTGCCGATAAATAAGCTCCAAAAGGCATTAATAATTCGTATGTTGGATTTATAGGTTGTGATTCTAGCGCAGTTAATGCACGCATCGCTCCTTTTAAATATCTTGAATCACCAAACTTTTTATACGCTGCATATAAAACCCAAGCATGACCGGCTGCTGCATCCGGTTGCGCACAAATATTGTTTTTCATGGGTTTCATTTTACCATAATCAAAATAGGAATAATCATAATTCCCATTCAATATAGAATCGGCCTTGAAAAATTTTTCTGCAATACTTTTAGCAATTTCTTTAAAACCCGGTTCTTTGGGATATTTGTCATAAACCGCATAAAACAAGAGATTTGGATATACATCGTACCACCAGTCACGTCCATAGCCACCTCCTAACAAAGCCACTTCCGGACAGGTATTATTCATCATAATATCCCAACCTGCGTCTTTATTATAATAGTTTTTAAGCATTCCAACATAGTCCAGATTTTTTTGTTTGCTTTTGTCTATTCCCACCAAACTAGCTCCTAATGTCGCTCCTATAGTTGCCAAAGCTTCATGAAACATTCCTTTATTATTTTTTCCTTGTCTTACATCACCAACTGCAGTGTACATTCCTACAACATCTTGAGGAAAATTCTTTTTACTGCTGTCCATCCATACCATAGGCCAAAATTTCCCTTTGGCATTAAAATCAAATACGGTACTATCAAAACGGAGCGCCAGCTTTTTATAATCGATGATTTGCAATGGTTTTGGCAAGTTGGGCATTTGATCCACACGAGCTATCCGTTGTTGCTTAACTTGAGCCGTTCCATTAATTCCCAAAAGGATAAAAAATAGGCCTACGAAAGTGATTTTGAAAATAGTATTCATTCCTTATTTTTATTTAGTTGTAACTATATTTTAAATAATAACCGTTTTATTACACCAATTTTTCTGCTACTTCATTCAGCACTTTGACATCAATTTCTGTTTCATCCGGTGCAAGCAATTTTCCGTCCGCAATAATTTTTTTGGCTACATAAATAGAACTTAATTGCAATACAGCAACAATTACAATAGCATATCGCAACGCAATTTCAGTAGAGATGGCATAAGCTAAAACCAGAAATGTTCCGGCACCCAAAAATCGACCCACAAACAAACCCGCTTCATGATTTAGAATATAAGCAAACTCACCTCTCTTTTCTATTTTTGAAACAATATCAATTACCTTAAACTGGATTGGAAAATACGCTAAATCCATTAGTGGTTTTGCAATCAGCAACAATAAGATAAATAAAATCACGCCTGTTTGATTGAATAAAAAAGCATTGATTACAGCCCCTAAAGCAAATAAAGACAATCCGGCGGTAAATATTTTTATACGATCTGATGGTTTAGAAAGCCTTCCTAAAACATACATAATTACCGCAGCAATTATTGCTCCTATAGATTGTGCCGTTCCTAATGCTCCTTCTTTGCCTAATAATAACATGATAAGCATTGCGGGCGCTGTTACCAGAAAACCTTGTACCAATCCTTTCAACAAAGACAAGGACAGCAGTTTATACCATAACTGATGAAATTTAAAAAACACATATTGTTTCTGTTCCGGGTTTTTAAAGGTTCCTCTAAAACAAACTATAGATGCCGCAACAGTCACTAAAAAAACGATTCCGGTAATGATTAAATAGGCTGTATGTATTTGTGCTTCGTCTCCACTTGATTCAATAAACCAACCAATAGTAATAGGAATGATAACGGCTATAATGGTATAGAAAAAAGTTTCTAAACCATAATAATAATTTCGATTCGTATCATTGGTAATGGCTAATGCCAAATAATCTCGATTAGACCAATAAAAGCCAAAAGACAATCCCATAGTAATTCCAGCAAATCCAATCCCTACTAAATCGAGTGTTTTCAACGACATCATAATCATCATGGAAACTCCGCTGAGCATCATTCCCGCCGAATATAATTTTCTAATGTTAAAATGTTTCAGCAAATAACCATTCAATAAAAAAGTTAGCGGAATTCCGGTATAAATAGTAAGCTGATAAATCACGACTTTTACGGGATCATTAGAACTTCTCATCACGTAAGCAGCTACAAAAATATCGATTACTGGCAAAACGATAGCATAGACCAGATTAGTAAGTACTAATATTTGAAAATTATGGGTCTGGCTTTTAAAATGACTAATTTCTGTTTGTAATTTCTTGAACATTAGTTAAATTTTAAAAGTGAATAAATCTCTTTGATAGAAAACTCCGCACCACAAACAAACTCATCCGAAGCGCCATAATAAATAGTAACTGTATCGCCATCAGGCTGTACAATATGTCCGTTTGTAAATACTACATTCCCAAAAAAACCAGTCAATTCATAGGTTTCGGTAGGCACCATTATAGGTTCTTCAGTGCGTGCAATTACTTTTGTAGGATCTTGTAAATCCATTAAAAAAGCCCCTAAACAATATTGATGTGCTGCATTGGCTCCATGATAAATAGACAACCAGCCTTTTTCAGTTTTTATGGGAGCAGCTCCGGCGCCCACTCTTTTGCTATCCCATAGTCCAGCTCTTGTTTTTATGATACAATGGTGATTTCCCCAATGCAGTCCATCCGGAGAGGACGTTATCCAAATATAATTCCCACCAATATCAACGCTGCTTGGGCGGTGTAAAGCATAATACATCCCGTTTATTTTTTCATCAAAGATGGCGCAATCCTTATTGTGTGGAGGTAACATCATTCCGTGGGATTGAAAGTTTTTCCAATCGGTTGTGGTGCGTAAACCTACTCCTACTCCATTATCAGAAACTGCCGTGTAGGTAAGGTAATATTTGTTTTCAAGAAAAGTTACCCTGCAATCTTCCACTCCAAATGTTTCCAGCATTCCTTCACCAACTAAAGACGGATAATTCTCCGGTTCATAGAAATGGTGCCCATCATCGCTACATAATAATCTCAGGTGAGATAAAGTAGTTAAATAATCAACTCCTTTATAATTAATGACTCTGGCATCACTTGCGTCTAATTCCGGGTCATCAGTAGGAATTTCGATAATTTTAATAGCTCCTGTTTCCGTTAAAATAGGGAAAGAAATAATATTCTCTTTTTGTTCCGGTCTTTCGGCTACGCGAACAATCAGCCATGTTTTTCCTTCAAATTTAAATACCCCTGGATTAAGAAGACAGGTAATTTGTAAGCCTTCTCTACTGGCTGGTAAATCTGCTGGAGATAATAATGGATTTTTTATAAAACGTTTTGCAATATCTTTCATGCTATTTTATTTTTAGTTTTTTAGTTTTTTTTTAAGTCCAAATCCATTTCTACATACGGAAACGAGTAGTTTAACAGTAAATTTATTTATGAAATTTACAACTATTCTATTTATTTACAGATATATATAATGAAAATCAATTTCCATTAGACTTAAAAGAATGGTACAGATTTATGAAATTCGTTTGTATGCGTTATGAGTTTAGAGTTTAGAGTTTAGATTTTACTTTTAAGCATCAGAAATCAATTCAAAATATAAAAATAGAGAAGTAGCAATCTTTTTTAAATTCAACTGCTACTTCTCAGGGGAGTATTAATTAAACCAAACCACTTTAATTAAAACATTAATACCCTGTATTTTGTGTCAAAGTACCTGCTGAGGCATCAATTTCTGATTGAGGGATTGGATACAACATGTGTTTGTCTTGGAAACTTTTTCCATGAGCCGTCATCACTGCTTTAGCAATTCCCCATCTTTTTAAGTCCAACATTCTTTGATTTTCGAAACCAAGTTCCGCTCTTCTTTCTGAAATTAACCAACCTTTTATAGTCGCTTTATCTGTAGAAGCTACTCTGTCCGGCAAAGTTCCTACTGGAGGAATCGTTCCTAATGCCGTTACTGTAGTTCTGGCTCTGGCTCTAATTTGATTGATAATAGCAATCGCTCCTGAATAATTTCCTGTTTCATTAAGCGCTTCTGCTTTCCAAAGTAACGCATCAGCATAACGCAGGTACACTTTATTTGTAGGCGCATCATCATTTCCTTTATTGGCACCATCTAAACTACCTAACATTTTATTCACATTTTGATTGGCAGCATCTACGGTGTATAATTTTCTTGGATCATTTGGTTCAAATGAATTTAAAAAATCGGTGCTTGGCGCGAAGAATCCCCATCCTAAAGGAGCACAAATTCCATTACCTTTTCTTGGTGTTGCATTGGACTGATGATCGTAAGAAAAAATAACTTCATTATCAGTATATTCTTTAGACGTACTGAAACTATCGAAATAATTGGCGTTCAAACTGAAACCAAGTCCAGCTAATTCATCAACTAAAGCAGGAACCTCTGTCCATTTTTCCGTATACAAAGCCGCTTTTGCCTGAAGTGCAATCACAGCACCTTTAGAAACTCTCCATTTTTCTGTTGGAGAAGAATATTTAGAATTTGGTAACAATGCTTTTGCTAAAACCAAATCTGATTTTATTTTATCCCAAACGAGTCCTTTATCAGCTCTCACTGCTACATCAAAAGCTTCCTGATAAGTTTTTACCGGAGCCAAAATTAAAGGCACATCACCAAAATTAGTAACCAAAGAAAAATAGTAGTATGATCTTAAGAAATAAGCTTCACCCAACAATTGGTTTTTTCTTGCAGTAGTGATTCCGGTAACAGTTTCAATATCAGCTTTTGTTAATAATTCTATTGCGGCGTTAATTCTTTTAATTCCTTCGTAATCATATTTCCACAAACCGTTTGGTCCTCCATTAGTAGAAGTAAATGTGAAATTATTAATTTCGTCTATCCAAGGTTGATCCCCATCAGAAGACCATTTTTTCTCCATATCATCCGATGCGATGTCTTGCATGATATAATCATTCTGAAAAACAAGACCTCCTCCCCAATCCCATTGGGCTAGGATATTCAATCTATTTGAAAGTAATTGGTACGATGAACTCACTGATTTTTCCAATGTATTCAATGTTGGAGTCGTATTTGCCTGCTCCAACGTTGTTAATCCAATTGGGTCTTGCGTAAGTTCATCTTGACAACTCGCCAATGACAACAAGCCCAATAGAATACCCGTTTTAAATAAATTTTTCATAATTTATATTTTTTAATTTTTTATTTAAAGTTTAACTTTTATTCCTAAAATAAATGATTTAGACTGAGGATAGGTTCCTTTGTCAATCAATGAAGTAGATTCTGGATCTAAGCCTTTGTATTTAGTTACTGTAAATAAATTTTGACCTGATGCGTACAAACGCAGGTATTTAATTCCAGCTATTTCAGTATTAAAAGTGTATCCAATTTCAAGATTTTTTAATCTCAGGTAAGAAGCATCTTCAACAAAAACACTTGATACATTTCCGCCACCATTATTGTTAAAAGTAAGTCTAGGAGTTGTGTTACTTGTTCCTTCACCATGCCAGCTATTCAATACCGCAGTAGTTGAATTGAAAGGACGGCTATCATAGTCCAAGATTTGTTTCAAATCATTGTAGCGATCCACTCCTTCTACTCCTTGTAATAAAAAGGAGAAATCAAAGTTTTTATACGAACTGGAAAAAGCAAAACCATAGGTTACTTTTGGAATTGGGTTACCAATAAAAGTTCTGTCATCACCATTAATCTGACCATCACCATTTAAATCTTTAAACTTGATGTCACCAGGTTGCGTTCCATTAGCATTTGCAAATAAAGTACTGCTTACTTCCGCAGCATTTTGATAAATACCATCAAATTGGAAACCATAATAAGAGCTTATTGGCTGACCTACTTCAGTTTTTGTATGTGTAGCATCATCCGAAATATTTTTTACAAATGTTTGAAGTTTATTTACTCTATTGGTCAAAGTAGCGATGTTCGCATTTACATTGTATTTAAATGCATGGTCATTGTTTTGAAGATTCAATCCAAATTCAAATCCTTTGTTGCTTACTTCTCCTGCATTCACAAAAGTTCTGTCTATAACTCCTACTGCTACTGCCGGTAAACCTACAGTCAATAATATGTCCGAAGTTTTTTTAGTAAAATAATCCGCAGTAAAGGATAATTTATTTTTCAAAATTCCTAAATCTACCCCAAAGTTAGTTTGCGTGGTCGTTTCCCATTTTATATCTTCATTTCCGTATCTTTTTACACCCGGTGGGTCAGAAGTTACATCAACAATTGTTTGATACGCATTATTAGGTATTTCTTGATTTCCATTTTGTCCCCAACTTGCTCTCAATTTTAAATTGGATATCCAATCCACTTTTTCCATAAAGCTTTCTTTAGAAATTACCCAACCTCCGGAAACAGATGGAAAATAACCCCATTTATTATTCGCTCCAAATCTGGAAGAAGCATCAGCTCTCATGGTACTGGTAACAAAATATTTATTGGCATAACCATAAGTACCCGAAGCAAAGAAGGATAATAAACTCCAGTTGCTGGCAGATCCTGAACTATAAATGTTCGTTGTACTTCCATAATCAAGGTATCTAAAAGGATCAGTAGTATTATCAAAACTTTGTCTGCTACCTCCAATTGCTGAAGATTTACTGGTAATATTCTCTGTTCCTAACAATAAATTAATAGTGTGTTTTTCATTAATCGTTTTTAAATAATTCAACGTATTACTGAAAGTGAACGTCATAGCATCTCCTCTATTTTCGTTCAGACTGTTGGGTCTGTTATTTCTTCCCATACCGTAATATGGATTTGAGGTATCGCTAATATTAGCATCTCCAAAATTTTCCCCAAAATTCTTATTATGCGAAAATTGAATATCAACACCTAAATTACTTCTGAATTTTAGCGATTTATCACTCAAGAATGCATATTCACCATATAAATTCCCAAAAGTTTGAAATGTATTTCTTTTGTCATCTGTAAAGTGGACAATTGCAATTGGGTTCGAACTATACTCGTAATTTTTACTCCAACCATCATTAGATCCTGTATAAAAAGGCAAATCAGTATATGGATTACTTGCAGAATAGGTTGGATCATTTACATCTTTATAAACGCCCAAAACCGGAGGACGAATTAATGCATGACGAATGATACCCGGCGCATCACCACTGGAAGATAATTTATCTTGTTTAGCATAGCTAAGCTGTAAATTAGTCCCCACTTTAAAACGATCAGAAAGATTTGCGTTTACATTTGTTCTGAAATTAAAACGTTGGTATTTATCATTATTCTCCACAACAATACCATCTTGTCCAAAATAACCGCCTGAAATTAAATATTGCATTTTGTCAGAACCACCACTTGCCGAAGCTTGGAAATTTTTAGATATTCCAGTAGTGAATAATTCATCTTGCCAATTGGTGTTTGCCAAGTCCGTTCTGTTCCTGTCAGCTGCATAAGGACTAATCGCCGATGCCGCATTTCCAGCTGTATTATGCCAAGCTTGATCTTTTACCGTTAAATATTGATCTGTATTCAACATTTTAGGAAGATTAGTGGCAAAGTGAATTCCGGAGTAATAATCAACATCAAAACTTGATTTCCCTGATACACCACCTTTGGTTGTAATTAAAACGACACCACCAGCTGCTCTTGAACCATAAATAGCTCCTGCAGCCGCATCCTTTAATACGGACATTGATTTCACATCCGATTGATTAAGGAAAGAGATATCACGAGTAGGAACTCCATCAACCACATACAATACGTCATTATTTCCAAGTGTACCTTCTCCACGAATACGAATTTTGATTCCATCGCCAGGAGCTCCTGTATTGGCTGAAACAAAAACACCTGCTACTTGTCCTTGCAAAGCTTGACCAACATCCACAACTCTGGTTTTTGATAAATCATCCATATTAACCGAGCTTACTGCACCTGTTATAGAAGCTTTCTTTTGACTGGTATACCCTACAACAACTACCTCATCTAATTTTTGTGAATCACTGGTTAATATCGCATTGATAATGCTGTTTCCTTTTACCGGAATTTCTTTGGTTAAATATCCTATATAACTAAAAATTAAAACGGCATTCGAATCTACTTTATTAATGGTAAAATTTCCATCAAAATCAGAAACAGTATTTATCGCTGTTCCTTTTACTGTAATATTTACTTGTGGCAAAGGACCACTGTTATCTGAAACAACACCTTTAACGGTTTGAGCACAAAGTGCGCTCCCAGACAATATTGTCCATAATAGAACTATATTATAAATGATATTTTTTCTCATCATAGGGATATGTTAAATTGATTAATAATTCGATTTAATTTTTTCATGTTCATAAAAATTAGGTTAATTAAATGCATTAATGGTTTTTTTTAGCTGATTTAAAATCATTTGATAAAAGTAATTGGAGCGTACAAAAAAAGGTGTACACTATTTCTTCAAAAGTGTACACCTCTATTAAAGATGCTGATTAGTAGTTGTTTAAAAAATAATTATCCCTTATTTTTGTATTTAAGCTGATAGTTTTTTGGAGTGGTATTATACATTTTTTTAAACTCTCGGTAGAAATAAGAACGGTTATTAAACCCTGATTGGTAACACACCTCAGAAACCGTCAATACATTCTTACGTAAAAGTTCTGCGGCAAATTTCAATCGTATCGTTCGAATTAAATCACCTGGAGTAAAGCCAAAAATTTGTTTGACTTTTCGATACAATTGCGAATTACTGATGCCTAATTCTTTCTCAATAAATAAGCTTTGAAGATTTTCATCATCAATATTTTTACGAATCAATTCTATCACTCTTTTTACAAAATCTTTTTCCTCATTATTTATGGGAAGCGCAGATAGATTTTCGACCAGTGTATCTTGAGTAAAGTGTCTTAATAGCAACTCTTTTTCTTCCAGCAATTTTTGAATCCTCACTAATAAGTGATCGGGATAAAAAGGTTTCGGAATATAAGAATTCGCACCACTTTCCAAACCTTCAATTCTATGGATAACCGAATCTTTTGCGGTAAGCATAATAAACGGAATATGACAAGTTTTAATATCAGTCTTGATTTTTTTGCAAAGTTCTACTCCATCCATCAAAGGCATCATGACATCACTGATGATAATATCCGGAATTACATTTTCAAGAACTTCTAGGGCTTCTACACCATTATAAGCAATTATGATTTTATATTTCTCTCCTAATAAATCATTTAGGAACAGGTGAATTTCTTTCTCATCTTCGACTATTAATACCGTTTTGCGATGATCTTCCAGCACTTCAAGTGATGAAATTTTATTTGGAGTATCATCAGACTTGCTCGGAATTTCTTCCAAGATATTTTTAAGATGATGCGAAATCAAAATCGGACTCATTTCTATATCCAATTCTTTTTCGCTAAATCCTTCTTTACTGCAAGGCAACAGAATGGTAAAAGTTGTTTCTTCATCAGCAATACTGGAAACCAATATTTCACCTCTTAATACAGTAACTAGTTTTTTAATGTAAGCCAGACCGATACCCGTTCTAAACATATCGTTTTCCGTTATTGCATTGGTATCCGAAAGAAAAAAGCGATCAAATAAGGAATCTAATTTCTCTTTTGAAATTCCTTTTCCTGTGTTTACAATGGTTATGTTTAATGTTTTTGAATCCTGAATGCTAAATTTAAGTTCAATTTTTCCATTTACAGGAGTATATTTGAAAGCATTAGACATCAAGTTAAATACTATTTTCTCGATTTTATCCTTGTCAAACCATCCTGGCAATGTTGATGGAATGTCAAGATTGTAATCAATATTTTTATCTAATGCCCACTCGTCAAACAATTCGGCTATTTGCTCTACCAAGTTAACCAAATCAAATTTCCTTGCCGTTACATCTAAATAATCATATTCTGCTTTTCTGAATTCGAGTAATTGCTGTGTTAGAAATAATAGCCTTGACGAATTCCGTTGAATCATGTGTATGAATTTTTGGTTTCTTTCACTGAGATTAGTTGTTTCTGAAAGTTTTTGAATAGGCCCAACAATCAACGTCAAAGGAGTTTGAAATTCGTGGGCAACATTCGTAAAAAAAGTAAGTCGGTTTTCGTGAAGTTCTTCTTCTCTTTTTCGAAAAAGTATATTTTGGCTTAACGATTGACGTTTTTTGTAATAACTCAACACAAACAATACAAAAAGTAGAAACAGTACGGAATAGATAATAATAGCAAGATTAGACTGCCAAAATACAGGTTTAATCCGGATGTCAATAGCATGAACCGGTTTACTCCAAACGCCATCACTATTAGACCATTTTATCCACAAGGAGTAATTTCCTTTGGGTACGTTAGTAAAGGAAATAGTTCTTCGATTACTAATGAAATTCCAATTTTTATCAAAATTCATCAATTGGTACGCATACTTGCATTTTTCACTATTCACATAGGTCAAAGCCGCTAATTCTATATCAAAAAAGTTTTGATTGTAATTTAAAACTATAGAAGGATGTGTCGTCGCATTTGGTGCGATTACTAATCCTTGATAATACGGAATCGCTTGATTTTGTCCACTAATTTTATCCATAAGAATATCTGGAACAACGGATGATTCTTTTATTTTTTGAGGTAAAAAATAATTAAATCCTTTTATACCTCCCATAAAAATAAAATCCGATTTCAAATCTTGGTAAAAAGCGCCATCCGCAAATTCATTATTTTGAAGACCTTCATTTTTGGTGTAATTAATGAACTTGGATTTATTAAGATTGAAATTTGACAATCCAAAATTCGTGCTGATCCATAAATTGGATTTTTTATCCGAAACAATCCCATGGATGGTATTATTAGGAAGTCCGTCTTTGACTGTAAAACTTTTAAATACGGCGCTTCCGTCATTTTTTATGTTTTCCAAAAAATTCAAACCAAAACTTGTGCCTATCCAAAGCCGATTACGGTCATCCGTCTGTAAACACAATATATCATTATTGGATAGACTTTTAGGTTCATTCTTTATATTTTTATAGGTCCGAAATTGCCCCGATTCTTTGTCAAATAAACTCAGACCACCCAAACGGGTTCCAATCCAAAGCTGATTTTCATTCTTTGGAAGTATTGAAAAAATAATATTACTGCTTAACGCATTCTTTTCGTTATCGGCAGCCAAGTATTTCTTGAATTCGGTTACTTTTAATTTTTCTCCGGAACGGGTTATTTTGCAACGAATCATTCCATAGCCATTAGTTCCAAGCCAAATAAATCCTTTTTTATCCTGATAAATTGTGTATGTTGACTTAAAATAATCACATTTTTCATTTCCTTCAATTGCTGACCAATTGATTAATTTTGATTTTTTTAAATCAAAAACAGTAATGCCATCTCCATCAGTTCCTATTAAAACTAAATCATCCTGTCCTTTACTTAAAGCAAATACAGCGTTATTGATAGGGCTGTTACTTTCGTTAAAAGTGGTGTATTGCGGCAGCTTTTCTGGATTTAGATAAAAATTAGAAGGAAAACGAAACAATCCTTTTCCTTTTGTTCCAACCCAAAACGAATTCCCTTCCACTTCCAAAAATGCCCTAACGATACCACCATCAAGTTCTGGAATTTGTGCTTTAGAAATTAAATTAAACGATCTTTTTAATGGGTACATTTTAAACAATCCGTCACCATCAGTACCTGTCCAGAGCACGTTTTCACTTCCTTGTATTAATGTTGTTATTTTTTGGTTGTTCAGGTATTTCAACCAAGGTTTAATGGTACTATTTCCGGCATTATCAATAATAAAATAGCCTGATTTTCCTGAAATCACAAGGCCTTCAGGAGTGTGTCCGATGATATTTTTAATTTTATCTTCGGCAAGTAGTTGATTTTTTTTATCCGTCAAAGAATGTAAAACAGCATTTCCTTTTGTCGAAATCATGCATACTTTTTGATTTGATACGATTCCAAATGTTCGAATATTATTCGAAATCAAGGCTACTTTTGAAATTATTTTTTTGCCGTTATTCGTAGTTTTAAGTGACAAAGCATAAAGATCATTGTTTTCAAACAAGACCAATAATTCTCCGGTTGGAGAGAATTCCATTTTTTTGACTGCTTTTGTCGAAAGATTTTTAGTTTCCAACACTTGAAATTCAGCTCCATCAAAGTAACCAATTCCCCAATCTTTAACCGCACAAAATACTTTTTTTGAAGCATCCAGCGCCATATTAAACTCAGATTCTGATAATGGTGGTTTGTTCTTTCTAGAAAAATAATACTGCTGAAATATACCCGTTTTCTTATCATACCGATTAATTCCATGTATCGTCAATATCCAAATTCGTCCTGTATTATCTTCGTCAATTTTAAGAATTACCTGATTGCTCAGACTGTTTTCATTGTCTAATTCAGGTCGGAAAATTTTAAAATTATTTCCGTCATATCGATTTAGACCATCCCAAGTACCTATCCACAGCAAATTTTCGGAATCCTGAAAAATAGTATTTACGGAACTATTAGATAATCCTTTCGTGTTATCTAATTGCTCCAATGAATATTTTAAATCAACATTTTTGGATGAATCTAAAAGTGGTTTATCATTATCCGTATGGATTTCCCCTTTTGGAGTTGCTTGAAAACTTTGCGTTTCCAGTGTATCTAAAGCCGTTGCTTTTTCTTTATTAGTACAAGCGACAAGTCCCATAAAAATAAAACCAATAAATAAAATTTTAATTTTCAATTGAATAAATGTTTTTTTGGATTTTTTTAGATATACTGAAATCAATACTACCGTGCCGATACTATTGAATCGATTGTTTTCGTTTTTTTAAGATACTTCTAATCATTTAGAAGTGCTTGTCTTTGATACAGAAAAAGAAATAAACGAAATCGATGTAATTATAATGTGCCCAAATATATATAAAAGTTCGCAAAGTAAAATTATCAGCTGTCTATTTTGTATAAAACAGAACGAATGCAGTCTTTGATGTCACAATCCATAAGAAGCTTCTTATAATTGATGATTTAAAGACATTTAGAAAAAAAGAAAATAGAGAAACTTTATCAGTTTAAATGGTAAAACTTTTTAACCAAATAATTCAGAACGAAATAAAGTAAAGTGCCCACTACGGCTAAGGATAAAATAAAACTAACCAGATTTACAACAATATTAGGGATGAACTTCAATCTGGGATGCGTAAAATAAGGTTCCCGATGGAGTCTTTTATGTACATGATTCTTTACTATTTTGATTTTCTTTTTGATAATGCAGTGATTTTAAAAATAACTATAGATTAAACCGCTAGAATTGCTCATTGATTCCTACTTAGAGCACTCTAAATTAAGCAATTAATTTAATATAAAGATCTTATAAATTAAAAAAGAGAATGACCTCTCGGAAATCCTCTTTTTGGTTTTGATTCATTTTAAAAAATAGTGATTTTGGATTTCACTTATTTTTAAGCAAAGACTTAATCTTGTTAGCAGTTATTTATAATTCTTTACTATTTCCTTTATTTTTCAAGAAGATAACTTCTATAATTTTACTAGTCATCCCAGAATCTATTTTAAGTTCTTTGGATAGCACTTCAATTACGTTTTTTTCTTCTTCTCCAAGTAAACCATCCGAAAGTAATATTTCCAAAGCAATTGCAAATACCGTTTCTTTATCTTCTTCTTTAATTAGTTCACAACAAGCAGCAATATATTTTAATTGTCCAAGTTCCATTTTTAAATGATATGATTTTGCATAAAGAGGTGCAATATCGACTCCTTCAAATTTTTCTTTGGAATATAACAATTTGGATAATGATGCCGTTTCGGAATCCTTAATTTGATTGTCCGCAGAAATACAAGAATATAAAATTCCAACCCAAGCTTCCAGTTCTGAGGTTACGGGATTTAGGGCAGTGTTATTTTTTTCTTCAACTTTATCAGATAAACTCATATTTATTTTTTTGCTAAAGTTACTGCGAACCTTATAACACATTGCTCCGCTTTGGGAATAAATTATCATTTGATGGGTAGTGAAACTGTAATTAGAAGAGCATTTTTAAATTAAAAACTAATACTCAAATCGAGTAAAACCGATTTTATCAGTACTAAATTTTAGAATTATAACGAGTTTATTGTTTACGAATTTATTCCTTATTTACTTTGTCTTCAACAAACCAAGAGGAAGCGTAAGCTGTAAATGTTCCAAAAAGTCCAACTCCAGCTGTCATTAAAATCACAGCAATTAACCTTCCTTCAGTAGTTACAGGATATTTATCCCCATAACCAACTGTTGTAATTGTGACATAAGCCCACCAAATTGCATCTTCTGCACTTTTAATATTTCCTTCTTTTGTGTTTTCAACTTGTAAAATTGCAATTGCAGAAAATATGATTAGTAAAATTGCGAATATAGAAACTGATGTAAATGCACCTTTTGCTTTATTTTTGAAAACGTGATTTAATAATTGTTTTGAAGAACGAAACGCTCTAATAATTCTTAAGAGCCTAATTAAACGTAATAATCTTCCCGCTCTAAAATAATTTACAACTGGAATACTTGAAATTAAGTCAATCCAACCCCAACGCATAAATTTCAATTTATTTTTGGCTTTGTAAAATCTAACTGTAAAATCTATGAAGAATATCAGGCAAATTGCTTTGTCAATAAAATCGAGAAGTTTTGCTGTTTCAGTTGGTAATACAAAAACGGTTTCTACTAATAAGGCACCTAAAACATAAATCGTTAATACTAAAATTATAATATTAAAATACCCTAATTTTTCATCAATACCACTTGGTTTTCCATTTTCCATATTTAATTCTGAATTCTATGTTTTAGGTTTAAATTGTTTTTGTATTCTACTTTTCGGATGAAGTAATTAGTATATTTTTAAATATTCTAAAAAGTGCAAGAATATAAAGTATGATAAATAATAATTTCCAATAGTCTGTTTATAGTTAAAAAAGCTGAAACTTCTGTTAAAGACTGAACTTTCCAAATATAAAACTAACTTCAAACTTTCCTGAAAAAATCTATCGCTAAAAAATCATTGTGTGAGATAGTCTTTTATTCTGTTAAGTTTTTAATGTATATATAATCTATTTTTCCAGAACCATTATCGAAAATACTAATCTCTTTAATATTTTCAATATTATTCCATTTAGTTACATTTCCTGGATTATTAGAGCTTGGTTCTCTTAATTCTAATCCTAATAATTCAATATTTTCATTATTAATTTCAAATTCTGAAACTTTATTTATAGTGATCCAATCAGATTTATCATTTATAAATACAATTTCAAATTTATCAGATTGGTAATTCGCTTTTTCACAAGGTACATTGACACAAGGCGTGTTGCTTGGTTTTATCATTTCAACATTATCAGGTTTACCTAATATTTTTTCGATTTCAGTTTTGTTTTTCCCAATAATACTAGAAACATCAATTATAATTTCTTTTTTAGAGTTTACACAAGATGCTAATGTCAAAGCAACTAACAATATTTTGATTAAGTTTTTCATTTTAATATTTTTTATTTAGTGAGAAATTTTATTTGTCATTAAAGAGCCTATTTCTTTAATACTAATTTTTAAACATAAAAATTAGTATTGTGCTTTTTCGCAGGAAAAAACTAAGTCATTGCTACAAACGTGTTTGCGGTAGTTTTATAATTTTGCTAGTAAAATTACTTTTTTCTCATTAAATTCTTCTTCAGTCAAAATTCCTTTTTCTTTAAGTTCTGCCAGTTTTTCAATTTGTCCTAATATATCTGATTCAATATTTACTTGCTGATGAACGATTGGTTTTAGCATTGTTTTTTGTCTAACAAATTCTGAAAATTCTTTTGCTCCAGTTACTAAATTTATTTTGGCAGTATTACCAGAACAAATAATTTTCAATACACCTTTTAAAAACCCAGTTTCTACGGAAACAGATGAAATTTTGTCATATGGAAAATCTTCCATTTTTATTCCAAAACCAAACATTGGTTTATCTATAAATATAACTCTATAATTTGTTCCTACTAATAAACCATTACCAGTTGAACCTTTACCTTCATCTAAAAATCCCGAATTTATTTTTTCTATATTTTCATCTTCCATCAATATTGTTGGTAATTCTGAAACTTCTATTTTATTAACAACAGTTGGGTTTAATTTAGAAATAGTTAATTTGATTTTTTGAAGCCTTTCATTATTTGAGCTAATTTGATTTTTATGTTGTTCTACTTTTCTTTCAAACTCTTCTTTTTTGTCACTTTTTATTTGCTCTTTTGTTGAATTAATTTGTTGAAGGGTTTCAATAACTTCTTGATTTGTAAATTGTTTCATTTTGTTTGATATATGAGAAGCATTATTCATTGCTAAACTCATATGACACGAAGTACAAATAGTTCCAGAATCTTTAGTTTGACCTTTGCTAAACATTGGTGTATTAAGCATCCCTAATCTTTTATTGCAAGCTATACAATTTGCCATTTTATATTTTGTTTATGTTAGTTTTCTGTGTATGATTTTTATATTTTTTTTGAAGTAAAATTACCGTTTAACTTATTTTATACCAGTCATAAAAAGACTCCAATCCATATTATATTACTGGATTTGTGTCATAAAAAGCTTTTTTATACTTTTGCTAATTCATACATAATTTACCACAAACCATCTTATTCCTACAAATCTAAACCTTAACATATTCATTACTTTACGGTTTCCCGTAAACCAACTATTTTTTTTAAAATCCCATAAAAAGAAACCATCTTATTCCCATGAAAAAGACGGTTTCTTTATATGTTTTAAATGTATAGGCTACTCCACTATTTTATAAAAAAATATTTCTGGGGCGCCTACCACACCAGCATCCTTCATTAGTTTTTTCTTTGCTTCGGAGTTTATGTTTTCTTTGGCTTTTTTCATATCGGTAATAGCAAATACGATAGCCACCATATTAGGATCGTCTATGCTTCGAGCCAAACCCCTGTCAATGAATCCTTCTTCCATTCTTTTGGCAGTTCCTTCGGCATCATATACTTTGAGCCAGGCATCAAAATCTTTTACACGGTGGGTTATCATTAATCTGTCTTTGAGGTCAATTTTAGTAGAGTCATTCCGTATTACATCATAATAGGAGAATTCAGGTTTACTGATTACCCCTGCTTTTTTCATTACATCTTTAAGATTAGGAAGCATACTGAAATCTTTTGCTTTTTGCACATCGCTAAATTTATTTAGTATCACAATCGTGTTCGGACTATCAATTCCTCTTCCTACCATATAATGTGTAATACCATAAGCTTTTCTCATGGAATCATGTGCATCATAACCCTTTCTCCATTTATTATCATAATCAACCACTTTGTGCTTAATCACAATTACTTTAAAAGGTTCAAATACAGCAACAGCGGTAGTTGTGTCTTTTGGCATTGCTTTTTCTGGTTCGGCTTTCTCAGTTTTATTGTTTTTACAAGATAAAAATGCAACGGTAAAAACTAATATCAAAACTGGTGTCAAAAATTTTTTAATGTTTTTCATACTATTATTTTTTTAAGTTATTTTTACAACGTAAATATAATAATAAATACTGATAATGAGGTTATTACGTTTTTATTTGTTAAAAAAAATGATGCGATACAAAACTATTTTAACACTCTGTTTTTATTATTCAAAATACTATAAAAAGAACTGCATCCTAATCAAATCGAATGTACTGAAATCCATTTTAAAGTTTAAATGAACTTATATTCCTACTATAATAAAAAATGCAAAATCATTGGAGAAATATACGTTCATTCAAAAAACGGTACTACCCAAAAATTGAATCCATAAAAAAACCGCTTCGTTTATTGAAAACGAAACGGCTTTAATTTCATAAAATACTATAGTTATTTGTTGGTCCAGCTATTATCTGATGGTGTGGCATCCATAAAAAGCCCGCCATCAAGTGTTACTGATTTTATTTTTTTGGTTCCTTTCAAAGTAACCGTTGTCATTTTTTGGTTGGTTGCCCAAATGGCAGGTGTTTTATGCATCGTTTCTTTAGTTCCGTCTGCATAAACAACATTCACATCAAAAGGAATCGCAAAACCACCTTCATTCTTAATCGAAATAGAATTTTTAGACGCTATCGAATTTACTTTTGCAACAGCAAGATCAATGTAATTATTACTAAAAAACCAGTTATTGAAAAACCAATTCAGGTTTTTACCGGTACTGCTGTTCACGGAATTAAAATAATCCCAAGGAATTGGATGCTTGCCATTCCAATTCTCCATATACGTGTGCAGTGCTTTTTTGAACAAATCATCCCCAAGTAAATCTTTTAAAGCCAAATAAGAAAGGGATGCTTTTCCGTATGAATTGTTGCCGTAACCCGCGCCTGACAATTGGGATGACATGGAAATTATAGGCTGATCTTCTTCTGTCGAATTATCGTAAATATATTTTTTTACTCTAAATTGTTTGTAAAACTTATCGGCAGCCTCTTTACCATGCTCAGCAATTCCTATTAAATATTCGAGTGTTGTAGCCCAACCTTCATCCATAAAAGCATAACGGGTTTCATTGATTCCCATGTAAAAAGGAAAATACGTATGAGCGATTTCATGGTCTTGTACCAATTGTGCAAAAACGTCATCCCCTGTTTGGGAATCGTTCACCATCATAGGAAATTCCATATCAGCAAAACCTTGAAAAGCGGTCATTTTAGAAAAAGGATACGGAACTCCCGGCCAATTATTAGAAAACCAAGCCAAAGCATAATTATTGTTTTTTACCGAGTTGATAAAATCAGTGCCTTTTACGTCATAAGCCGCTTGTGTACTCACCCGACGATTGGTTTTATTGTCTACAACGACACTTCCGGCATCCCATACATAATGATTGCTTAAACCAAAGCACACATCCGAAATTGAATTTGCTTCAAATTTCCAAGTATTCCAATCGTTCTGTAAAGTGACTTTCTCTTCTTTCATTTCCTGCTCATTCGCAATATGCATAACCGCATCTGAAGTGTACGATTTTTTTAATCGCGCCGAAAATTCCGCTTGTAAAACGTCATCCGGATTTAGTAAATCTCCCGTGGCATAAACCACATAATTTTTAGGCGCTTTTATCGAAAAAGTATAGTCGTTAAAATCATTATAGAATTCCTGACGGTCCGTATGAGGCAATTTGTCCCAGCCATTATAATCATCATAAACGGAAATTCTCGGATAACTGTAGGCTACAAAAAAAGTAGTATTATCAATTTGACCTTCACGTCCACTTTCCTTAGACAAAGGATAATTCCAGTCTATTCCTAAAGTAGCTTTGGTATTTGGCGGTAATGCATTTTTCAATTTAATGGTACCAACTGTTCCCCAATTTTTAGCATTTTCATTGTACACTTCGCCATTAATTTTGAACGAAGTTATAGTCAACCCTTCTGATAAAAAATCAGCACTTACCTCACCACCTCTTGGAGAAGTTGGTTTATGGAGGTTATTTACAAAACGAATAACGATTGTTTTCAAAGTGTCCTTGCTGTTGTTTTCGTAAACGATACTTTCGGTTCCGCTTACCATTTTTGTGTCTGGATTTACGGTAATTTCCATGGCATATTTCCCATGGTTTTGCCAATAATTTTTCCCTGGCTTTCCGTCTTTGGAACGACTCCCTTTTGAATAGGCTTCTTTTATATTTCGAGGTGTATAAAGTTCCTGTGCGAAACTATGCTGCGCAAAAAATGCGACGACAAACAATACTAGTAAAAGTGATTTTTTTTTCATGAAGGCGTTTTTAGAAATAATATAAATACTAATGAAACATTAGTAGCAATAGATACCTTTTTGTAACAAAAACCTTTTAGAAATAAAAAAATTAATGATTTATCAATAGTAATTGGGACAACCGAAACATTTCACTTTCAAATCAAATTGATAGGTAACAGAAAGTTCATATATTCCGCCTGTCTGACCTATTCTTGAGGTACTAAAATCATGAGAGTATCCAAATTTAAAATGTTCATATTGCAATCCCCCAAAAGCATTTATAGAAGTCAGGAGATGACTGTTATCCGCTTTTTTACCTGGATTTGTAGCTGCGCTGACCCCGAAGAAAAACTTTTTGAAAACAAGCCCGGTTCCTAAATCAAATCGGCTGTATTGTCCTTGATGCATATAATTAGAGGTTAAAAGCATTTTGGTTTCATAAGGGAAATAAGTAATGTCAATATAATCTCCCAGTAGGAATTCATAGCCCGCATTGGCAGAGAAAAACATTGATAGTGGAACATTGCCTTTGGCAGCAAAAGAAATATTGGGTTTATTGATGTGCTTTAGGGAAAGTCCGAACCAAGCATTTTCATTATTAAGTAACATTCCTGCTGAAAAATCAAAGAAGGTTACTTTATCATTTAACAAAAGGGGATCCACACTTGAGGTATTAATGGTTCCTTGTCCAATATTGATTTGATCTTCTAAAACTATATTCTGAAAACCATAGGATTTGTTTCCAAAACCCATTTCGACTGCAGGTCTAAAAAACCAATCGTCATTTAATTGAACCCGATACGCATAATTAAAATTCACTTGGGTGAAATTATAATTCGTGAATTTTTCTCTGTGATTCAAAACGCTTACTCCTATTCCGCTGTTGGCATTTTCTAACCATGTATTGATAAACCCAAAATCTGAATCAACTCTAAAATTCAAATCAGGCCATTGCGTTCTGTGCAATATTCCGGCATTGGTCGTTTCCAGAAATCCTGTAAATCCTGGATTCAATGTTTCTGGAACCATGAAATACTGTGTAAAGATGGGATCTTGCGCCTTAACTGCTAATGAAAAACCGAACAAAATTATTAATGCTATTATTTTTATTTTCATTTTGCTGTTCTTATTTGATTAATGTAAAAGGACCGTTTTGATTTACTATTGTTCCGTAAAAAGTGGTCACCTTTACTTTGTAATAATAATTCCCATTTTCCGATTCCTTCTCTTTTACTCTTCCATCCCATCCGTGCAACGTCTCGCCAGTTTCAGTAAATATCAATTCTCCCCAAGTATCATACACATCCAGTTGAAGTGATTTCAATCCCACAAAAACTGGTTTGAAAGTTTCATTAATTCCGTCTCCATTGGGGGTAAAACCATTTGGAACCATTAATTTATATCCTTTATCAACCAATAAAGTCATCGTATGAATATAAATACAGCCAAAAGCATAAGTAACCGTTTGCGTCACTACATAACTTCCTTCTTTGACATAGGAATGAAGTGGGTTTTCTTCAGTAGAAACACTCCCGTCACCAAAATCCCAAGCGGTACTGATATAATCTGTCGTAGCGGTATTCGTAAATTGTATGGGGTCATTAATCGAAAAAGTCCCAAATGTTGAGTAAGCATATGAACTTGTTGAAAAGGAAGGCGTTCCTAATTTTGGAATAGCTACATTGAAAGTATAATTTGCTGTACATCCCAAATTATCTGTAACGCCTAAAACGACAGTTCCGTTTTGATTAGTGTTCATCATTTCATTGTTGACTCCGCTTACCGTTCCGTTGGACCAAGTCAATTGATAAGGAGGGACTCCGCCCGAAACTTGCGCCACAAAAGTTTGTTTTACATATTTAGTTTCACAGTTAAAATCAGTTTTTGTTTCCACTCCAATTACTATTGGTGGCTGTCTGTTGATAACATATTGAGCCGTTTTTGAACAGCCTCTACTGTCTGTGACTGTAACCAAATAATTTCCTGCTGGAATGTTGTTTAAATCTTCGCTTGTTGCTCCATTTGACCAAGTGTATGTAAAAGGAGGCGTTCCACCGGCGACTAGCAAATTGATAGCACCACTATTCGCATCATCACAATCAAATGCATGGGTAACATTTGCTGAAAGTATTAGTTTTTGAGGCTCTTGTATTATAAATGTTCTTATAATCGTACAAGGCTTATTATCAACAATAGTAACCGTATAAGAACCTGGACCTAGATTATTTCTGGTCAAACCGGCCGTGCTTCCATCGCTCCATACGAGAGTTACTGGAGTAATTCCTCCTACTAAATTTAGATTTATACTACTATCATTCATTCCAAAACAAGAAATTTGTTTCACTACTGGATTGATCGTAAAAATTGGCGCTTCGGGTATGTTGACATTTAGTTTATTAACACAATTCAAAGCATCCGTAACTGTAATCAGATAATCTCCAGCCGAAAGGTTGTCTTGAAATAATCCGCTTGCTAAAGTACTCCATACAATTTTATAAGGTGCAATTCCACCAGTTATAGAAAGGGTTATCGAGGCATCATTTCCTCCATAACAAATAATTGGGGTTGTTGCTGCCGTAATTACGATTTCTGAAGATTGTGTTACAAGAACCGATAGCTTTTTGGTACAGTCTGAATTATCTGTTACGGTTAAATTATAGGTTCCTGCGAAAATAGCACTTAAATTTTTATTGGAACTTGTAAATCCGTTTGGTCCTGTCCAAGCAAAGTTATAACCCGAGATTGGAGGTGTTCCTCCTGTTACGGAAACATTTATCGCTCCCGTTGGCTGTCCAAAACATAATATGTTGGTTTGACTTACCAGATTTACAGCCAAAATAGGCGGCTCCGTTATGGTAAATATCGCTGTTTTTGGACCACAATTATTACTGTCTGAAACCGATACAGCATACACTCCCGGGCTTAGATTCGATAAGTCTTCGGTATTTGCAAATGGTAAATTATCTTTAGTCCAAGTATAATTATAATTTAAAGTGCCTCCAGTTATTGTAATTGTAATCACTCCGTTGGCAGCATTAAAACAGGTAATATCCTTTTCTAAATCGGTAATAATAACAAGGCCATCAGGTTCCGTTATTTTATAACTTTTTGAAAATGGACAACCTCCATTATCTAAAACCGAAAGTGTATAATCTCCCGCTGACAGGTTAGAAATACTTGTTGCACTAGATATAAATCCGTTTGGTCCCGTCCATGAAACTAAGTATGGTACGCCAGTAGTAAAAGGAATTCCTCCCGTTAAATTGGTTTTTATTGAACCATTATTAATGCCGAAACAAGTACTATTTGTAACGATACTATTGGGACTTATCGATGGATTGACAGTTACAACAATTGTAAAATTAGTTCCAACGCAAGTTCCCGAAGTTGGAGTAACAGTATAAGTAACCGTTGCCGGACTAGTTGTTGTATTAATCAACGTTTGGCTAATATTATTTTGAGGAATCGTTACCGCAAGAGCACCATTAACAGCATTCGAAGGATTAATTACAGGCGCTGCCCAAGTGTATCTGGTACCAATTGGCACTATATCACCGCTTAAATTGTCAGGTGCAACCGTAAAAGGGGTACCGCTGCATAGTACTGCACTTTTATTTGCAATTACAGGATTTTGATTGATTTTAACCTCAGCAATAGCGGATGTTAAAGTAGAACATCCTCCAGAAGACAACGTAATAATACAATAATAATACGTTGTTCCAACTGCTATAGCGGGCGGATTGAAACTATCAGTTGTCGCTCCTGAAATTGAAGTACTTCCTATTGTAGAATTAGTTGCATTAGAATACCATTGGTATTGTGGTGTACCAACTCCATTACTGTAAGCTACTTTTAAAAGTGTTGGTGTTCCTCCTAAACATAACGTACTTGATGAGGGTTGCAAAGTAATTGTGGACGCAAGATTTATAATTACGGTAGCTAAATTACTTTTGGTATTACAGCCCAAGCTACTTTGTGAAATTTCACAGTAATAATAAATTGTTCCTACTGCAGTTGTAGGTGGCGTAAAAGTAGTATTTGTTGCTCCAAGTATCGAATTTCCACCTGAATTTGAATTTGTAGCATTCGAAAACCATTGGTAAGATAATGCTCCAACACTAACATCTCCAGAGGCAGTCACAGATAAATCTGTTGGAACCACATTTTGACATAAAGTTTGGGTTGGCAAAGGTTGTGCAGTAACAATTGGGTCGGCAACAACTTTAACTTCTGCGGGATTACTTGTTATTGTACCGCATCCACTTCCTGATAATGTTATAACTGCATAGAAATAATTCACTCCTGCAACGGAGAAAACCGGTGGAGTATAACTTGAATTAGTGGCACTCGAAATTAGGGTTCCGCCATTATTTGCATTGGTTGTGTTTGAAAACCATTGGTAACTCGGAATTCCTGTTCCACCAGAATAACTTACTGCTAATGGTGAGCCTATAGTGCTTCCAACACAGAGATTTTGCGATGCTGTTGGCTGTAAAATAATTGTTGCACCGGCAGTAATTGTAATATTTGCAATAGCAGAAGTTATGCTGGAACAGCCTCCAGAACCACCCAATGTAATAATACAATAATAATAAATTGTTCCAATTGTTGTACTTGGCGGCGCATATGTAGCATTTGTTTCTCCAGAAAGTGGCGTTCCCGTAGTTGCATTATTACTTGTATTTGAATACCATTGGTACGTTGGTGTTCCCGTTGAAGTATTTAAAACAACAGCTAATACATTAAGTGTTCCATTTTGGCAAACCGTATTTGAAGCGGGCTGAGTTGTAATATTTGGTGCGGGGTTTACTGTAACAACATAATTTACAACTGCTCCTGAACATCCGTTTAATATGGGAGTAATGGCATAAGTGACCGTTCCAACTGCAGTATTTGTTGTTGAAATAGTTTGGGCGAGAATTGTATTCGTTGTTCCAGAAGCCGTAAAGCCGGTGACTCCTGAAGTTGCTGTTGCCGTCCAAGAAAAAGTGGTACCAACAGTATCTGCTGTTAAGTTTACTAAAGTCGTTTGTGAACCGGAACAAATGGTTTCGGTTAAGGATGTATTTGTTAAAGTTGGTGTTGTACTGACCGAAAATGTTTTGGTGGCAGTTGCAGAAATACCACATTCATTGGTTACTGTTAATGAAACCGTATAATTTCCCGAAGTATTATAAGTAATCATTCCCGGAATAGCTGTGGTTGCAGTTGCTGGAGTACCGCCAGGAAAACTCCAAGCATAGGTTAATACACTAGAAGCAGGTGCGCATCCTTGTACCACAGCAGTTGGCGAAATAGTTGCTGTACCACAAGCATTTGGAATAGTATTTATGATGGCTGTTGGTGGCTTTTTTACAGTTACTGTTTGCGAAGGTGATGTAACGGTACCACAAGAATTGGTCGTAGACAGCGTTATATTGTAAGTTCCCGGCGTTATAAAATTAAATGAAGGACTAGCAGAAGTTGCTGTTGTTCCACCAGTATATGCGTAAGATGAAATTATACCACAATTTGCTGCAACATAAGTAACATCCCATAAATAGGTTGGCGGGATACAAGCATTAGCAATATTAGTTGTATTGGCTGTATTTACCACTAATGGTGTACAACCTAAATTTGTGCCTATCGTAAATTGTGGAACTAGTGGAACTTCAACACAAATAGTTTTTGTTATTTGATCAATGTCACATGAATTTCCAGTTTTCATAGTAATTGTATATGTTCCTTGCACATTAAAAACTGGACATATTGAATTTGAACCACCAGTCCATGTGTTGGTATTTGTTGAACTACTATTATCGCTTCCTAGTGTTCCACTATTTAATGTGTATCCTGCTGATGGAGAAATTATCCAAACAATTTTGGGATTTGCACAAGATGAACTTGTTGCAATAGCACCTCCTGTTGATGAGTCTGTAAAACATGTTTGAGTATTTAGACAGATTGTAGTTTTTGGCAAAGTAAAGTTAGCTATTGGTGGTGCTGAAACGCGAATTGGAACAACTGATCCAAAGGATACATCGCAAGGATTAGATGCCTCAATGGTTGCTGAAAAAGAATTTTGTTGGCCACTACTAGTAACTCCACAAGAAGGCTTCAAAAATGTGTGAGTAATAGTAGCTGGGGGAGGATGATTAAAAGTAATTGGGGTTGAACCATCAGTAAATGTAACGGTATAAGTTGTTCCTGGTGGATTATTATCTGTTCCTGTAATTGGAAAAGTAAGTGGTGTTGAAATACATATATTAGTATTACCCGGGTTTCCTATACCTACAGCTGGATTATTGCCCACAAAGACTTTATATAATCTTGTTATTGTACATCCATTTTGACCTATTACAGTATAAGTTAATGTCCAAAGTCCAACAGAATATGTATGAGATATAGTTGAAAATGTTGTTGCACTAAAATTAGGTGTTGAATCTCCCCAGTTTATAACATAATTTGTATCTGTTGAACTTGTAACCGAGGTATTTATAAAATCAATTTGAGAAATATCATTTGTACAAACTTTGAAAATAGGGAAACCATTAAAAACAGCAGATTCTACGCTTGAATTTAAAGTAGCTCCAGGGTTTTGAATGGAAACAGATTTAGTTATTGCTTTTGCACAACCATTAGCTGTGACATTTAATGTTACGTTAAATGATTGCGTTTTATTCCCATTTGTATTATTGAAAATATGTATGGGATTAGGGGTTGTAGATGTGGAACCATCCCCAAAATCCCAAGCATAAGTATAAGTGCCCGATCCAGAAACACTAGAATTAAACTGAACAGCAGTACCTGAACAACTATTATCATTGGTAAACGTAAAATCCACTACTGGCAAAGCATTAACCTTAATTGTAATTGCTCCAGTTTGCATTTGAGTTGCATTAGTGGAGTCCTTGACACTTACCAGTGTATAAACAAAATTTCCAGTTGATGCAGTAGGCACATTCAATGTTAAAATATCCCCTGTTGATTGAGAAGTAGTTATATTAGGTCCACCATTTATTGTATAAGTGAAAGTATAAGGAGCACTCCCTCCTATTCCTGTAAAAGTTATTATCGGTTGGGTTCCATTAGTACAAACTGAAGTTGCATTTGTGGTGATTGTAGCAGTTAGTAATGCTAAATTATTGGCATTCCTTGCTACTATTATTTTACCGATGCCTAAATGTGGGTAATTACTTTTAGCATTTAAATTATTAACTGAAATTATCAAGACAAAAAGAAAAATAATCTTGTAAAGGTGTTTCATAATTGCGTATTAAATTAGTCAACGATTACCATTACCATCATTGTAATCCGGTAAAAATCAATTTCCGCCAAATGTAAGGTAATGCATTTCCTTTACCTTACGGTTTCCCGTAAACCTGTACTCTTTTTGTAATTAATTTAAAAAACATAATCCTTTGTTTAAATTGGATGAAGAAAAAAAACAGAATTCCATAAAAAAAGCCGCCTCGCAAAAAACGAAACGGCTTCAATTATAACTATTTAATACTTACAAAATATAGTCCGTATTAATGAAATTGGATTCTTTACTGTTCAATAACTCTTGCAAAATGGCATTGTTATAGTCATTATCTTTAGAAGCAACAAAAGTTCTGATAGAGAACGAACGCAATGCATCGTGAATACTCAACGTACCCACTGCTGAATCTTTTCTTCCTGTAAATGGGAAAACATCCGGTCCTCTTTGGCAAGAACTATTCAAGTTTACTCTACAAACAAGATTCACCAAAGCATCAATAAGCGGCGCAATGGTCTTGATGTCTTTTCCAAACAAACTTACTTGTTGTCCGTAATTAGACTCGGCCATATCATTCAATGGTTCTTGAATGTCTTTGAAAGAAATAATAGGCACAACTGGACCAAATTGCTCTTCATGATACACACGCATTTCCTTGTTTATAGGAAACAAAACTGCTGGGAAGATATAATTATCAGAATGCGTTCCTCCTTTTGCATTAATAACTTTTGCTCCTTTAGTGGTAGCATCATCAATCAATTCTTGAATATAAGCCGGTTTTTCTTTTTCTGGTAAAGGAGTAAGAAATACTGATTTGTCCCAAGGATTTCCAAAAGTCAGTGCATCAACTTTGGCAGCAAATCGTCTGTTGAATTCGTCAGCAATAGATTCATGTACGTATAAAACTTTCAAAGCAGTACAACGTTGCCCGTTGAAAGATAAAGATCCAGCAATACATTCTTGGATAGTCAAATCTAAATCAGCATCCGGGAGGATTATTGCAGGATTTTTTGCTTCTAATCCTAATACCAAACGTAATCTGTTTTTGTTTGGATGTTGGTCTTGTAAAGCTATCGCTGATTTACTGTTTCCTATCAAAGCCAAAATATCAACTTTTCCAGATTTCATGATTGGTGAAGCCACTTCACGACCCCTACCGTACACAATATTGATCGCTCCTTTTGGAAAACTGCTTCTGAAAGCTTCTAACAAAGGAGATAGTAGTAAAACGCCGTGTTTAGCCGGTTTAAAAATTACAGGATTTCCCATAATTAAGGCAGGAATAAGCAACGAAAAAGTTTCATTCAATGGATAATTGTAAGGTCCTAAACACAATACAACACCTAGTGGTCCTCTACGAACCATGGCATTTATTCCTTGCACTTTCGAAAAATGAGCACTGCGACTGTTTAATTCTTTTAAGCTGTCAATTGTATCATAGATATACTCTACAGTTCTGTCAAATTCTTTTTCAGAATCACCCAATGATTTTCCAATCTCCCACATCAAAAGTTTAACAACTTCTGTTCGAGTCGTTTTCATTTGAGCAACAAAATTTTCCATGCATTTAATACGATCCACAACTTTCATTGTAGGCCATAAACCTTGTCCATTATTGTAAGCTGCAGATGCCGCTTCAACAGCTTCTAAAGCCTCCACTTCTCCCATACATGGAATCGAACCCAATAGAGTAGGCTCATATTTTTCAGTAGATGAAATTGTAGAAAAAACTGGAGTTGTTTGACCAGTCCATTTTTTTAGCTCACCATTAATTAAATAAGTATCTTGATTCAGTAACGTATTAATTTGAAATTCTTCTGGTATAAAACTCATTATAGGTTGGTTATATTTAAAATTTAATAAAAACAGGCCGTCGTGTTTATAGTTTTAGGGTTAAACGATATCGCCATTCCATTCTATAATTCCTCCCACTAAGTTGTAGGTATTTTCAAAACCTAGCTCGTTCATGATTTCGCAAGCTTTAGCGCTTCTCATTCCGGAACGGCAATACACATAATAGTTTTTGCTTTTGTCCAAAGCCTCTATTTCATCTATAAAACCCTGTCCCTTGTGAATATCAATAAGTATGGCATTAGCTATAATTCCATCATTCGTTTCGTCTTCGGTTCTCACGTCAAGTATTACTGCATTTTCATCAGCTTCGAATTGAGCAACCCAATCTTCTTGTGTTAAATTCATAGTATCTTTTTTTGTAAAAATACGAAGATTTTACCGAACAATAAACCCTCCATTTGTTAATTCGATAATATTCATAAGAAAACGTTTTCGCAAAACATTAACTATCAATAAACTATAAATTAGGTCTTTATTTTTGCGAAAAATAGTCTATTAAATCCATCGGAAATACATAAAGCACAACTCCTGATAATTCAGGAATCAATCTCTTTTTTCAATCCTATAATTGCAATAATCTTTTCTCTTTTTAGACTACTTTTACAGTATAGCTCATACAAAAAAATTAAAATAATACGAAAATGCTTGATCCAATAAATAAACTATTTCCTTTATTTTCTGCTGAATTAGTCAAAGAAATTGATGCTAATGCTATTATTCAATCCTTCAAAGCGGGAGATGTTATCATGCGAACTGGGCAATATATAAAAAACACCGTTTTGGTTATCAGTGGCAAGATTAAGATTTACCGCGAAGATGAAAATGGCGGTGAATTTTTTATGTATTATTTACAACCCGGTCAAGCGTGTGCTATTTCTATGATTTGCGCCACCAAAAATGCAAAAAGCCAAATCATGGCCAAAGTTGTTGAGGATATTGAATTGATACTGATTCCTTTGCCTCTAATGGACAAATGGATGATGCAACACCGCAGTTGGTATGAATTTGTAATTGACACCTACCGCAGCCGATTTGAGGAAGTACTGGAAGTTGTTGACAGTATCGCTTTCAGAGCAATGGATGAGCGCTTGGAATTCTACCTAAAACGCCATGCTGATGCTTGTGGCTGCAACCAATTGAAACTTTCCCATCAGGAAATCGCATCCGAATTGAATACATCAAGAGAAGTCATTTCCCGTTTACTAAAAAAAATGGAACAACGCGGATTGGTCAATTTACAACGCAATAATATTGAACTTTTGAAATAAAATGTTGTCAATGTGATAAATGTTACTGTTTGTAAAAAATTTACAGGCAACCTTTGCAGTAAAAATTTTTTAAATGGAATATTTAGGTTATTTCGCATCAATTATAATAGGACTTTCTTTGGGTTTAATAGGAGGTGGTGGATCAATTCTAACCATACCTATTTTGGTTTACTTATTCAAGATAGACCCTGAATTAGCAACCAGTTATTCGTTATTCATCGTGGGAGTCACCGCTTTATTCGGGTGTATTAGCCATTATAAAATGGGGAATCTTAAAATTAAATCAGCGCTATATTTCGCCATTCCGTCGGTTTTTTCAATACTGATAATCCGGGAAGTTATTTTTCCAAAAATAGCAGCAACACTATTCTCTATTGCATCTTATCAGGTGTCAAAAAGTTTTCTGATTATGATTGTTTTTTCAGTGTTGATGATGGCAGCCGCTATATCCATGATACGCAAAACAAAACCGGTAACGGGCACTCCAAAAACAAATTACACACAACTGGGAATCATTGGATTTATAGTTGGAATTGTAACTGGTTTTCTAGGTGCAGGTGGTGGATTTTTAATCATACCAGCCTTATTATTTTTCGCTAATTTACCAATGAAACAAGCCGTTGGTACCTCTTTGCTCATCATTTTTATCAACTCTTCTATTGGTTTTGGAGGCGATTTATATATTGGCACACCTATAAATTATCCTTTTTTACTAGGGATTACTGGCGTAGCGTTTTTAGGAATGATTATAGGAACAAAACTTTCGAAAAAAATTGATGGGGCTAAACTAAAACCAATCTTTGGCTGGTTTGTATTAGTGATGGGAATTTACATCATTACTAAAGAGATTTTCTTTCATTAAAAACAAAAAAGTATCCCGAGTTGGAATACTTTTTATTTTTTAATTTGAATATCATGCTAATGCTCTCCATACCCAATATCATCCATTTTACCGCTAAAAACTTTATACTGAATTGTAAAGTACCCAATAACTAATGCTAAAGCGATAACAAACCAATACACGCCTACTGATAATCCATATTCTCCAGCAGCAGTATTATAAATAGTCAATGACGGATTTACGGCATTGGTCGAAGGCAGTACATTCGGGAAAATAGAAGCCGTTGTTGCGGCAAATCCTCCTACGAGAAACATACTGGAGAACAAAAATCCATGTCCGTCTTTTTTAAATGTTTTTACTTTAAACAAACCAAAAATACCTATAAATGCAATCAATGGAAATATCCAAAGAAATGGATTTTCAACAAAATTGTGAAACGGTTGGGGTTCGATTCGGTGCCAAATTAATAATGAAATAATGACCAATCCCAATAACACAAAATTGAGTTTAAAAACCACCTCTTTCAATTTTGCATTCAAGGAAGAATTCGTTTTATAAATAATCCAATTGGCACCATGAATCGTCAGCGTAACAGCACTAACCACACCTAAAAATAAGGTAAACCAATCTATAATTCCCAATTGATCTGCTTTTGGACTAAAAGTTGGATTCCACAAAGGCAAAAAGAAAAAATGGGCTTCCTGTGTTGAAACCCCATTTTCTACCATTCCCAAATTTACACCGCGTACAATATTCCCCAAAGCCACTCCAAAAAATATCGCTAATAATAAACTCGCAATCCCAAAGGCTTTATCCCAAATAACTTCCCACATAGGATGATGAATTTGACCACGCAATTCCAAACCTACAGCCCTAAAGATAAGCAACCATAAAATCATCATCAAAGGCAAATAAAATCCACTGAATGAAGAGGCATACAACGTAGGAAAAGCAAAAAACAAAACCCCGCCCGCAGCAATTAACCATACTTCGTTTGCATCCCAAAATGGGCCAATGGCGCTGGTTATTGCTTTTTTATCTTTCTCTGTTTTAGCAAAAAACAAATGAATAATTCCCGCTCCAAAATCATAACCATCCAGCACAATATAAACGGCCAAAATTCCCATTAAAACGACATACCAAAAGAATTCCATACTTTATTTATTTTCTGTTTGAGGTCCTTTATTTATAATTTTTCCCACCAAGAGTAAAAACAACATGCCTAATAAGAGATACAATCCTATAAATCCAAGCAAGGTAAACAACGTATTTCCCGAGGAAACTGTCGGAGAAGCACCTTCGGCAGTGCGCAATAAATTATATACTAACCAAGGCTGTCTTCCTAATTCCGCAGTATACCATCCTGTTGTATTCGCAATGTATGGAAATGGGAGCATAAAAAGCAGCGACCACAAAATCCATTTGGTTTCAAATAATTTTTTTCGAATGAGCTGAAAAACCGCAAAACCCATTAATCCGATGAAAACTGTTCCGAGCCCAACCATAATATGATACGCATAGTACAATCCTGAAATATTAGTAGGATGATTTTCTTCTTTAAATTGATCTAACCCTTTAATTTCTTCATGCCAGTTCCCATAAGTCAAAAAACTCAAAATGTTAGGTACGGCGATCTTGTTATCTAATTTCTTGTCTTTTACGTCAGGTTGACCGATCAAAACAATTTCGGAACCCTCTTTTTCACTGTGAAAAATTCCTTCCATAGCCGCAAAAGTAACGGGTTGGTATTTTACGACATTCTTGGCTAATAAATCTCCGGTGGGAACCGCAACGATAAGGCTTGAGGCCAATCCAAAAATCACTCCCGTTTTCACAAATAATTTCCCAAAGGCCACATTCTTTTTACTCAAAATATAAAAAGCGCCAATCCCAGCCACAACAAAAGAACTGGTTACCAGTGAAGCGGCCTGGTTGTGAAAATAAGAAGGCCACAACCAAGGGTTTGTAAATAGCGCTGCAAAGTTATTCAGGACAAATTTACCATTGGCTAAAATTTCATAGCCTACTGGATATTGCATCCAGGAATGCGTGGCAATGATTAAAAATCCACTGGCCCAAGAACCTATAAAATGAGTAATCCGGTAACAAAATGCCATTTATGCCCTAGTAATTTTTCTCCAAATAAAAACAAACCTAAAAAAGAGGATTCCAAAAAGAACGAAAACATGCCTTCCATGGCCAAAGTTTGTCCAATAATTCCTCCGGTTAACTCCGAAAACTTGGCCCAATTGGTTCCAAACTGAAACTCCATCGGAATTCCTGTTACCACGCCCATCGCAAAATTAAGTGCAAAGATTTTCATCCAAAAATGGGTAGCCTGATTGTACTGTTCGTTTTGGGTACGCAAAACTTCCATTTGAAATAAATAATAATTAAGGAAAGTCCCATTGTCAATTGCGGAAACAAGTAGTGAAAGGTAATCGTAAATGCAAATTGCATTCGGTCGTAAAAAAGCATTTCTTCCATTCAAATATATTTTAGCAGCGGTTTTGCAAATTTACCCTTTATAAGTAACATTTCTTTTACAGAAACCAACTTTATTCTCTCAAATTCATTAAATTTTAATATAGAAATACAGCGAATACTATTGGCTCCTTTTTTGCTACAATTAAAAAAACTTGTGTAACTTTAGTCACCAATTTTTCTTAAAAACAGAAGTACCTTTGTACAGTAAAAAAAATTGTAATCATGCAAATTGAACAAATATATACGGGTTGTTTAGCACAAGGCGCTTACTACATTACTTCAAATGGCGAAGCGGCTATAATTGATCCGCTTCGTGAAATTCAACCTTATTTAGACCGACTGGAACGCGATCAGGTACAACTGAAATACATTTTTGAAACCCATTTTCATGCTGATTTTGTTTCCGGGCACGTTGATTTAAGCAGAGAAACCGGCGCCCCGATTGTTTATGGTCCCAATGCAAAATGTGAATTTGAATGTGTTTCTGCTACAGATGGACAGGAATTCGCCATTGGAAACATCAAAATAAAAGCATTGCACACACCAGGACATACCATGGAAAGCACGACCTTTTTATTGATTGATGAAAACGGTAAAGATTATGCTATTTTCTCTGGAGACACGTTATTTATTGGTGATGTGGGAAGACCGGATTTAGCCCAAAAAGCGGCACACATGACTCAGGAACAATTAGCTGCTACATTATTTCATTCGTTAAGAGACAAAGTGATGACTTTGGCTGACGATGTTATTGTATATCCGGCTCACGGTGCAGGAAGTGCCTGCGGTAAAAATATGAGTAAAGAAACGGTATCGACTATTGGCAACCAAAAAGCAACTAATTATGCTTTGAGAGCGGATATGACCGAAGCCGAGTTTGTACAGGAAGTAACCGAAGGTTTATTGCCGCCTCCAGCCTATTTTGGGATGAATGTAGCCATGAATAAAAAAGGATATGAAAGTTTCGAAAATGTATTACACTTGGGAATGCGCGCTTTATCGGTAACTGAATTTGAAGCCGCTGCCGAAGAAACCGGAGCCTTAATTTTAGACACTCGAAAAAGCACTGATTTTGCCAAAGGATTTATTCCTCAATCTATAAATATTGGAATTGATGGCGATTTTGCTCCTTGGGTGGGCGCTTTAGTTGCCGATGTCAAACAACCAATACTAATCGTTTCCGAAGAAGGACAAGAAGAAGAAACCGTTACGCGCTTGAGTCGCGTGGGTTTTGATAACTTAATCGGTCATCTGGATGGTGGTTTTAATGCTTGGGCAAAAGCGGGAAAAGAAATGGACACCGTAAATAGAATTACAGCCGAACAATTTGCCAAAGAAGTAAAAATTGGCGAAAGCAAAGTAATTGATATCCGTAAAGAAAGTGAATATTGTGCGGAACATGTTGAAGAAGCGTTTAGCAAGCCATTAGCAACTATCAATGATTGGATTAAAGACATTAATCCAAAAGAACATTTTTATTTGCATTGTGCCGGTGGTTATCGCAGTATGATTGCAGCTTCCATATTAGAAGCACGCGGTTTTAGAAATTTTACTGAAATTGAAGGCGGTTTTAATGCTATTGCAAAAACAAATTTGCCAAAAACAGATTTCGTTTGCCAAAGCAAAGTTTTGAAATAAAAGAAATGCTATAAAAAAAACAAATTATGGAAGATATAAAATGTTGTGTCGTTTCGTGTGAAAAACCGCTTGACGCAGCGTACTGGGAAGCCCAGTACAAAACCAAAGCCACCGGTTGGGATTTAGGTAAAATATCCCCTCCTTTAAAAACCTTTATAGATACAATAGAAAATAAAAACATCGCTATTTTGATTCCCGGTTGTGGGAACAGTTATGAAGCTGAATATCTTTTGGAACACGATTTTACGAACATTACCGTTATAGATATTGCGCCAACACCGGTTGCTGATTTAAAAGAGAAGTTCAAAAATAATTCCAATATCCAAATCATATTAGGTGATTTTTTTGAACATCAGGGAAAATATGATTTGATTATGGAACAGACTTTTTTCTGTGCTTTGCCTCCTACCCTACGTCAAAAATACGCTTGGAAAATGCATCAACTTTTGGCTGATGAAGGAAAACTGGCAGGATTATTATTTAATAGACCATTTGAAGTAAGCCCTCCTTTTGGCGGAAGTAAAGAAGAATATGAGGCACTTTTCGCAGCTGCTTTTGAATTTTTGAAAATGGATTTAAGTCTAAATTCGATTGCACCAAGAGCGAATTCGGAATTATTTTTCGAATTAAAAAAGAACAACAAAGTCAAAGTTAATCTTTATGAATTTGAAGGGATTACTTGCAGCGGTTGTATGGAATCTGTAACAAAAAAATTTGCTGCAATAGACGGAATATTGAATGTAAGTATGAGCAGTGATTTTGCGGAAGTACTAATTGTAAGTAAAAATGAAATTGCAGTCGGAGAATTACAAAATGCAATTTCTTATGATGAAAAGTATCAAATTAAAAAAATAAGTTAGTCATACAAGTTCGCTTTTTTCAAAAATAAAATGAAAGAATTATTATTTACAAATTGGCATATTATACGCTTAGTTCGTCTAGCGTTTGCCTTATTTTTATTTGCTCAAGCCTATATATTGCACGAATGGCTGATTATTGCCTTTGGGTTATTTTTCTTCATTCAAGTACTATTTAATTTAGGTTGTAGTTCTAATGGTTGTATTATTTCAAACAATAAATACAGTAAAGATGAGTAATTTCGGCAGTATTATCAAATCAGAAAAGCCAGTTTTAATAGACTTTTTTGCAACATGGTGCGGACCATGCAAAATGCTTAGTCCCATTTTAAGAGAAGTAAAAGACAGTTTAGGGGACCGTGTTTCAATCATTAAAATTGATGTAGACAAAAACCAACAAATAGCGTCTCAATACCAAGTACGAGGTGTTCCTACAATGATTTTATTTCAAAACGGAAAACAATTATGGAGACAATCCGGTGTATTGACTAAAGAAGAAATAATTAAAACGATTATAGAAAAAAGTAATGCATGAGTAAAGAATAAATAAATTTCATTCCTTTACATAAGTAATTATTAAAATTTAATGTCGTATTTTAATAAAGCTCTTAATTTTTTGCCACAGATTTCAAAGATTCGCACAGATTAATTCGTTACGTAGCTTTAAAAATCTTTTTAATCCTTCTAATCTGTGGCAATTTTTTTTTAAAATAATTGCGACTATATCTTTCTTGCTACTTAACTTTAGCAATATGAAAAAATTTCCTCAATACTACAGGCTTTCACAATCCGAATCTTTATTTGTTAGAGAACCATTATCTCGATTTAAAAACTTAGTTTTCTTATGTAAAGTCCTTTATAACTTTGTTAATGCATTTCGTAAAATGCATTTTATTGGTCCTTGCGTAACCGTTTTTGGCTCTGCTCGTTTTGGTCCTGAAACTACTCATTATAAAGATGCTGTAAAAATTGGTGCTAAGCTGGCCAAGCTTGGATTTACAGTAATGACTGGCGGTGGTCCCGGAATAATGGAAGCCGCAAATAAAGGCGCTTATGAAGCCGGCGGCTACTCTGTAGGCTGTAATATTGTTCTTACTGTAGAGCAAAAACCCAATCCTTATCTCCACAAATGGATTTATATCCCTTACTTTTTTGTTAGGAAAGTAATCCTGATAAAATACTCTTATGCGTTTGTTGTAATGCCAGGAGGAATTGGCACTTTGGATGAATTATTTGAAGCGTTAACGTTAATTCAAAATAAAATAATCAACAATTTCCCGATAGTAATTTATGATAAAAAATACCATGAAGAGCTGATTCATCATATCCAAATAATGTCTGAAAACGAAAGCATTAGCCCTGAGGACATGAAACTTTTATTTGTGACTGATTCAGTTGAAGAATTAATAGCGCACATAAAAAAACATGCAATCAAACAATTTGGTTTAAAAAAACAACCTTATAAATACAAATGGTGGTTTGGAGAAAGAAGAAAATAATAAAAACCTTAATTAAATTTATACTAAAATTTTCCTTCTCTATTTTATACACTGCTCAATAATTATTTATCCAACCACTTGTGCAGAATTAATTCTAAATTTGATTTAACTATTGGTTTAGAAATATAATCATTCATTCCAGATTCTAAACATTTTTCTTTTTCTCCTAATAACATTCCAGCGGTTAGGGCAATTATCGGAATGTTTTTTGCTTTTTTTAATTTTCTGATTTCAGCAGTTGTTTCATATCCATTTTTTATTGGCATTTGTATGTCCATTAAAATAAGGTCCAATTGCTCTTTTTTGAATAATTTTATTCCTTCAATTCCATTAGAAGCTTCAAATATTATACAATTAGGAACTATTTTTTTTAGAAGGGTTTTTATTAAAAGTAAGTTAATATTATTATCCTCAACAATTAATATTTTAGTAATTTTCAAGATTTCACTGGAAGAAAATTCCTTTTCTGCATTTAAATTATTTTCAATATTGCTTAATTCTATTTCGTGTTTTGACTTTTCAAGCTCAACGGTAAAGAAAAAATCACTTCCATGCCCATAATTGCTAATTAGTTCTAATTTACTATTCATTAGACCTAAAAGTTGATTTGAGATTGTTAATCCAAGACCTGTTCCCCCAAATTGACGTGTTATTGAATTATCCTCCTGCACAAAAGACTGGAATATTTTTTCTTGATTTTGATGTTTTATGCCAATTCCTGTATCTTTTACAGAAAAATTTATGGCTCCTTTGTTTTTTATGGTATTTGATTTATCATAAATATCTAACTGAATTTGCCCTTCTTTTGTGAATTTTAATGCGTTGCCAATTAAATTTACTAATATCTGTTTCAATCGTACGGAATCAGCAAATACATAGTGAGGTACATTTGTGTCTATATTTAAAACTAAATCAATATTTTTCAAAGTTGCCTGATATTTAAAAAGATCTATAACTTGATGAGTCAATTCAAAAAGATCAATTTCTTCTATATTTAATTCTAATTTTCCGGATTCTATTTTCGAAAAATCTAAAATATTGTTTACTATATCGGCTAATATTGTTGCCGACTCTTTTACCGTATTCATGTATTCCAACTGATTTTCGTCAAGGTTTGACTTCATTAACAAATCAGTAAAACCTATTATTCCGTTCAATGGTGTTCTAATTTCATGACTCATATTCATCAAGAAATTTGACTTTGCTTTATTTGCCGCTTCAGCTTGATTTTTTGCTTTTGTCAATTCAATTTCCAACATTTTCATTTCCGTAATCTCAATAAAACTGGTAACCACTTCCGTTATTTCACTATGATTATCAAAAACAGGAAATCCATTTAATAAAAGCCATATTGTTCTTGTATTATCAGGTCTTTTAATCCCCATGATAAAGTTTTTGATTGATTTTTTCTGTCTAATAATCTGGCTTACAGGATAATTTTCAATTGGTAAAGGATTATAATTTTCATCAATAAATCTCCATACCGGATTAATTGCAACTTTTCCCTTCATTTGATTGGTACTCAAACCTATCAATTCAGATGCCTTAGGATTAGATAAAATAATAGAAGTATCTAAAGCATAAACTATAATACCAACATCAATATTATTTAATAATCCACGATATCTCTCCTCACTGTCCCTAAGTGCTGATTCCGCTAATTTAAGTTGCGTAATATCTGCAACAGAAATAAGCGCAAGTTCCCTATCTTCGGTCACTACACCAGTTAGATAAACATCAGTGATACAAGTACTTCCTAATAATAATTTAATTTCACAGCATTCTTTAACAGTGCTATTAAATACATTCTCTAAAAAAAGATTAAGAACAGGTTTTGTATCATTAGAAACAAAAAATCCAAACTGGCTCCCTATTAATCGAGACCTTTCTTTGCCTAACATTTGGGATCCCGTTAGGTTAAGTGTTGTCACTTTCCCAGATTTTGTTAATGTAAAATAGCCCGATGGTGCAAAATCATATAAATTAGTATATTTTTCAATAGCAACTTCTGCCTGTTCTTTAGCAAGTATCAATTCTTCATTCTGCATTTCAAGTTCGATTTGATGCACTTCAAATTCATGAATGAGTTTTAACGTATCGGCCTCAGAAAGATTTGAATCTAACTTTAAGTCTTTCTTTTTTTGCAATTCCTCTGCTTTTTCCCTAAGAATTACCATGGCTTCTGATTTATTCTCTGTTTTTCTCATAATTCCCAACATTGTTAAATATTGCCATTTGTACTATATAGAATTGGAAAACTATTAATCGTATATTTTTTATTTCTCTCTTTTAGTTTAAACTTGGGATTTCATGAATAAAACATTGAATTACTTTTTTACTTCCTACACGATAAACTGTACTGTTGAAATCAATTTTTATTTTTCTTGCATCCGCTATTTCAATTTCGACAGCATGATAATGAATAAATTCCTTTTTATTAAATTCTTTGAATTTTTCCATATTCGGAATAATATTTTTCAAAGATTCAATTTGCCAAATTTCTTTTCCAATACATTTTTCTTTTGATAAACCTAACAAATCAGTAGAATATGGGTTTATATCTGTTATCCTTCCGGTTTCAGAATCCAGAAATAAAATCCCTTCTTTTACAGATTCAAAAAGATGCCTAAACCTATTTTCTAAAGCGACTAATGCGTCTTGAACTATTACACGATCAGAAATATCACGAATAATACATTGCATCACTTTTATATTATTTACTAAGGATACGTTACTTACAAACTCAACATTTATTTTTTTCTCCTTAGCCGTTTCAAGCGGCAAATTTTCATACCGGACAAATTCCTTTTTTTGCAATTCTAAAAATTTATCTTTATTGGCCACTATATCTTTCAAAGAGCCTATTTCCCAAATAGATTTTTCAATAAACTGATCATGTGTATAGCCTAACATTTCAACCAAATAAGGATTCACATCCATAATCATCCCCGTTTCTGAATTAAGAATCAGAATTCCATCTTTTGCTGATTCAAAGAGACGACGGTACCGATTTTCCATTTTTAATGATTCTTCGGCTTGTTTTGCTATTGTAATATCTGTGAAAGTAATCACAAGCCCGTCAATTCTGTCATCCAAAGTACGATAGGGCATTATTCTTACGTAATAATAACGGCCATCATTAGTTGCAACTTCTTTTTGAATAGAAGATAATGTTCTAATTACTTCTAATGCGTTACTTCTCATATCCGGGTAATTCAAATCACAAACTAAATCTGTGAAAGGTCTTCCCGTATCCGTTGCTCTTAATTTAAAAATTTTAGTTACCGGATCCGTAAATCTGCGTATGTTTAATTCCTTATCTAAAAAAAGAGTCGCTATTTCAGTGCTATTGAGCAGGTTTTTCATGTCATTGTTTGCCTGTTCAAAATCAACTAATTTACTTTGAAGTTCTGCATTAACTGTTTGCAATTCTTCATTTAAACTTTGTAACTCTTCTTTAGATGTTGTTAGTTCTTCATTAGTTGACTGTAGTTCCTCATTAGTCGACTGTAATTCTTCATTAGTCGATTTCAGTTCTTCTTGCGAGGTTTGCATCTCTTCACGAGTACTGTTCAAATCTTCTTTACAACGTATCAGCTCAGCTTCTAATTCTTTTTGTTTACCGGAAACACTTTGTTTTTTTTCTTTTAAAGTATTGGCATTTGACTCCAAAAATCCTGATAAATCGCTGAATACCAACATAATCATTCCTTTTAAAGCATCCGGACTTTCAATTTGTTGGAGTGTTAAATTTACAAAATATTTACTCCCGTTTTCAACTATTTTTACATTTTCGATTTTTACAGGATCAAAGCTTTGCAATGCTTTACGAAAAGCAGCTGGTAGCTCATTTCTCAATCCTTCACGAGCCATTGCATGTATATTCCAATTAGCTTTACCAGCAACAGGCTCTAAATATTTTCCTGTTCTACCCGTAATATAAATAATATCCCCTTTATTATTAACTAATATGCTTGCAGGTGAAAAACGCTGAAGTAAAATTTGATCTGCAAGGATTTGTATGTTTTCAACAACCTTAGTTTCTTTCATTATATCAGTAGTTAATCTTTTAATTTGGGAAAAAGAACTTGGAAAATTAGTAAATTCAGGAATTACTGATTTTGAAGTTCGCTTAAAAATTTTTAATTTGGAATCAATTATATCAAATCCTTTAATACTGCTTCCTATAGTCTCTGCTGTTCCCAGCACCATAATCCCTCCCGGATTAAGACTATAATTAAACAACATTATTAATTTATTTTGCAATTGCGGCTCCATATATATCAGCATATTTCGGCAAGTCAATAGGTCTAATTTAGTAAAAGGAGGGTCTTTTATCACATCATGAGGGGCAAATACAATCATTTCCCTAATGAAAGTATTCACACGGTAACCTGATTTTTCAGTATAAAAAAATTTATTAATTCGCTCTGGAGACACCTCTTTTTCTATATCAGATAAAAAGAACCCTTTTCTAGCTTTTTCTATAGCAACTATATCTAAATCTGTGGCAAAAATCTGGAGTTTAATATTTTTATGCCTTCCAATTTTTTCTATAACTTCTTCAAAAATTATTGCCAAAGAATAGGCTTCTTCTCCTGTTGAGCAGGCTGGAACCCAAGCTCGAATAGTATATCCATTCGGTATTTCTTTCAACAGATTAGGAATAATTTCTTCTTTGAGTTTTTCCCAAACAGCCGTATCTCTAAAAAAATTGGTTACACCAATTAATAATTCTTTAAAAAGTAATTCAACCTCTTTTGGATTTTCTTGTAAAAAACGGACATACGTTTGAATATTATCGATTTGATGAATTGCTTTTCTTCTTTCGATACGACGCATCAATGTATTTTTTTTATACATCGAAAAATCATGTCCGGATTGTTCACGCAGCAAAATGATAATTTTATCGATGCTACTTTTGCTTTTAACATATACCTCAGAATCTGTATTTATCTTTGGAAAGTATTTTAATAACGCAATCACTTTAGCTGGTAATTCTTCTGCAGGAGCAACAATATCAGGAATTACAGCTTCAATTGCGTTTCGTGGCATACTATCAAATTTTGCCGAAGCAGGTTCTTGAACAAGTACAAATCCATTATTTTCTTTAATTACTTTCAATCCGTCGCTGCCATCAGATCCCATTCCAGAAAAAATGATTCCAATACTTTTTTCCTTTCGGTCCAGAGCCAAAGAGCGGAAAAAAATATCAATCGGTAATCGTAAACCTCTAGATTCAAGTGGTTCAAACAAATGCAGTTTCCCTTTTAGAATTGACAAACTTTTATTAGGTGGAATTACATAAACTGAATTTGGTTTTACTTTAAGTGTATCAGTTGCTTGAAAGACCTTCATTTGTGTCATTCTTTGAAGCAACTCTGGCATTATCCCAACATGTGTAGGATCGAGATGTTGAATAACCACAAATGCCATACCACTGTTATTTGGCATTTTTTCAAAAAACAATTCTAATGCCTCAAGACCTCCGGCAGAAGCTCCAATACCTATAACTGGAAAATCAGTATTATCTGCCTCAGGCAAGATTGAATTTGATTTCAAATCTAAAACTTTGTCTTCCCCCAGACTGATTTGATTTTTGTTTATCATCACGAAATTAGAATTTGCTACAACTTTTATTTATTGGGTCGGATTTCTTTCATCCTCTATTATCCCTTTATTTCAGAAATATTTGTGTGGCTAAATTAATATGTTATTGCTGATTTTATAGCTTTTTATAAAAACAAAACCATTAAAATACGACTAGTCTTACTCAACCAAACCAGCATTATTTAACAGTTGACTAAGCTTTTTCAAAAAAAATATATCAATCTAATACTAAGTAAAATATTTCATCTATATTAAATTGGGTTTTTTACTACTATTAATTAGACATTTAGCTAAACTTAGACATAATCAATGTTAAATTTAGTAAAAAAAAACTTTTTTTACAAATAAATTAAATTCAAAATCATAAAACAAACTGAGCCTACAAACAAAAAAAGTGATTAAATTAATAATCATTTTTTAAAATTTCAAAAAAATAAATTATTTTTTATGCAACCATTTGTTCAGCATTTTTTCCAAATCAGTTTGAATAATTGGCTTTGGTAAATAATCATTCATCCCTGCTTCCAGGCATTTTTCTTTATCACCTACCATTATTCCTGCAGTTATAGCAATTATTGGAATGTTTTCAGAATTTTTCAGTCCCCTTATTTCTTCAGTTGCCTCATATCCATTTTTATTAGGCATTTGAATATCCATTAAAATAACATCAGGTTGTTCTTTTATATATTGTTCTATAGCCTCATTCCCATCCTTAGCCTCAAAAATAATACAATTAGAGACTATCCTTTTCACTAGGGTTTTTGCTAAAAGCATATTAATTTTATTATCCTCAACAATTAAAATCTTTTTATCGCTTAAAGTATCTGTGAGAATAATCGAATCCTTGTTAATTGTATTAGAAAGTACTGAATCTATATGTTTTTTATGGATTGACTTTTTAAATTTAATGACGAAGAAAAAATCACTTCCGTCACCATATTTACTAATTAATTGCAATTTACTGTCCATCAATGCCAAAAGTTGATTTGAAATAGCCAAACCTAATCCCGTTCCTCCAAATTTTCGATTCGTAGAATTATCTTCTTGTACAAAAGAATTAAATATTTTTTCATTATTATCTCCTTTTATACCTATCCCTGTATCTTTTACTGAAAACTTTATAGTTGACCAATTTTTATCAGAAGGAGAAACTTCATCTATGTCCAAACGTATTTCTCCAAAACTGGTAAACTTTATGGCATTACTCAATAGATTTACTATTATTTGTTTCAATCTTACGGAATCCGCAAGAATATATTGTGGGACTTTTTCATCTATATGAAGTGTAAGATCAATCTTTTTTTGATTGGCTTGATACTTAAACAAATCAATAACCTGATTTGTTAATTTGAAAAGGTTAATTTCTTCTATATCCAACTCTAATTTCCCAGATTCTATTTTAGAAAAATCTAATACATCATTGACAATTTCCATTAATGAAGTTGCTGATTCATTAACTGTAGTCATATACTCTGCCTGATTCTTTTTTAGATCTGACTTCATTAACAAATGAGTAAACCCAATTATTCCGTTTAACGGAGTCCTAATCTCGTGACTCATATTCGCAAGAAAATCAGTCTTGGCTTTATTAGCCGCTTCGGCCTGTTCTTTAGCTTTGACTAACTCCATTTCCATCATTTTTTGTTCTGTAACGTCAATGAAACTAATTACAATTTCAAATATTTCACCATTAGAATCAATTTCAGGAAAGCCATTAATTAAGAGCCATACCACATCATTCGTTTCCGGTCTATTTACGCCAAGTCTGAAATTTTTAATTGCTTGTTTATTATTCACAATTTGGTTTACCGGATATTTTTCAATTGGCATAACAGAATTATCTTCATTCAAAAATTCCCAAGCCGAATCAACAACCGTTTTCCCTTTCATTTGACTATCAGTCAATCCTAATAATTCTGATGCTTTTTGATTATTTACAATAATGGATGTATCCGGAGCATGAACCACTATTCCAGCATCAAGATTGTGTATTAGACCACGGTATCTTTCTTCACTTTTTAGGAGTGCATAATCTGATTGTTTGGCACTGGTAATATCACGTGATAAACAAATGAAATGTATATCATGTTCTTCGCTTTCTTGCATAGGTGCTATTGAAAGTTCAAACCAATGTAAGCCATCCGGTAATTGCAAAGAATATTGTCTCCCTGTAGAAAATCCTTTTTCAGCAGCTTCGCATATTGCTGACAACCCTAAATTTGCAGCATCCGGTGGCAATACTTCTGAAAATGTTTTACCAAGGAACAGTTCTGCCGGCAATGCTAATAAATCATCTCTACGGGAATGATAGTTATAAATTCTACCTTCTATATCAACTTCAAACAGTAAATCAGGAATTGCTTCTAATACAGCCTCCAATTTTTTGTGCATTTTCTTAAACTCGTCTTCGCTTTGTTTGCGTTCACTTACATTTCGCACTATTGCTACGATACGTTTATCAACAAGCATTTTAGCAGTAATTTCTACAAAAATCAACGATTTATCCTTATGTAACATATTACGCTCAATTAGGGTTTGCTGACCACTAAGTAATTCTTTTATCATAATGGGCCTCAAGGTGAGTTCATCAACGGTAAATAAATCAGTTAATTTTTTTGTACAAAGTTCTTCTTTGGTATAACCAAGCATCATACATGCACTTTCATTTACTTCGAGTAAATTCCCTGAAACATCGTTAATAAAAATAGCATCTGAGGCTTGCTCTATAAGGCTGCGATATTTTTCTTCACTATTAACAAGTTGTTCTTTAATATTTCTCAATTCAGTAATTTCAGTCATAGAGCCAACAAAACGTTTTGCTATTCCTGATTTATCTCTTATGATAACTGCACGGTCATAAAAATATCCGTAACTTCCATCCCCTTTTTGAAAACGAAATTCATCTGACCATATATTAGCAGTCCCTGCATACGTTTCTTCAAGTTTATTAATAACTCTTTCCTTATCATCCGGGTGAAGTCTAGATCTCCATATTGCTTTATTATTAATTGTACTTGATTCATTACTGTTACCAAAATTAAAAAGCTCTATAAATGCTTTATTATTCCAACTGTACCCAGTCAATAAATCTACTTCAGCTAAAGCATCATTTGTAGCAACTGCAATTCTCTCAAATCGCTCATTGGTACTTTTAATTTGTTCCTCAGCTTTTTTGATGTCCGTTAAATCTAAGCCCATTCCTAATATGCATTTTTCACCTTCATATTCTATGGCAAGTGAATTTATATAGTAAGGAATTTTATTTTTTATTTTGGTGTAAAATTCGATTTCAATTCCCGGCAATTTATTTTCAAATCGTTTTGATTTATTTCCTAATACAGTCTTTATTCTTATTCTAACCTTTTCTTTTTCTTCTTTATCAAAGAAATCAAGTGGATTCATTTGGGCAACCTCCTCTTTATTATAACCCGTTACATCTTCAAAATTTTTGTTCCATTTCACAAACTTACCGGATTCATCATAGAGATAAAAAACACCCGGAAGATTATTAATTATTGTTTCTGAAAGTTGTTTTTCTTTTAAAATTATATCTCCAGCAATTTTACGTTCTGTAATATCAGTAATTGTGCCTATATAACCCACAATCTGATTTTTTACATTTTTCTCAGGAATAGCTTGCCCCATTACCCAAGAAACTGAACCGTCCGAACGAACAAAACGATATTCTGACAAGGAGATTTCCTGATTATAAGTTGCATTTTCCCATCCATTAAACAATATTTTTTTATCATCATCATGGACAGCTGCAAGCCAACCATTGCCTAATGCTTTCTCATGGGTTAAACCTGAAATTTGACTCCAACGGGGATTAACATAGGTGGTGAGCCCATTTAGATCCGTACGAAAAATTCCTACTGGTGAAACTTCAGTAAGTGTATGATAGCGTTGTTCACTTTCAATAACCGCTTCTTCTGCTTTTTTCCGTAAAGCTTCCTTTTCAAAAATCTCTAGCGCAAAAGCTACATCATCCGTTGCCTCTTCTAAGAGTGCTATTTCCTCTGCATCAAAAAAGTTTTTCTCATTGGCATAAAAAGAAAAAATCCCAATTACTTTTCCGAATTTTCTTATTGGCAATGCCATTAAAGACAAATATTCCCTATCTAATGCTTCTTCTCTCCATGGTAGCATCATTAAATCGTTTTCAATATCATTGCAAACTACATATCTGTCTTCTCTAATTGCTGTACCACCGGGCCCTCTTCCTTCTGATATATTATTATTAATTGAAATCGTTTTAATAACCGAAAGATACGCTCTATCTTCACCGGCTATCATCACAGGAATAATATTTTTAGTATCTTCATTAATCATTCCAATCCATGCCATTCTAAACTTTCCTAAGTCAACAGCAATAGTACAGGCCTCTTTAAAAAGAGTTAGTTCATCAGTTGTACGAACAATCATCTGATTTATTTGGCTAATAAATAAATAAAGCCGATTCGCTTTAATAAGTTTTTGTTCAGCCACCACCCTTTCGGTGATATCAGTAATTATTCCATGACAAATCACAGTTCCTTCTGGTTCAACTACTGGCAAAGAGTTCATTTCGTGCCATACCAATCCTTTTATTGGGTGCTTGTAACGGTATATACCTTTGAGAGGTACTAACTTAGACTTGGTTTCAACGATGCTCTGCATTACAAAATCTAAATCATCCGGATAAATCAATGAAAAAATGGTATTGGCATCATATTCAATTTCTTCATAAGTAAATCCGTAAATTTCTTCAACAGCATTACTGGCATAAGGGTAGCATAAAGACCCATCTTTATTTTGACGCATCGAATAAATTAGACCCGGAGAAGTTGCTGCAATTTTAATAAACTTATCTCTTTCTACTCTCAGTAATTCTGATGCTTTTTTACTTTCAGTAACATCTCTTAAATTAGTTATAACACCTCTTATTTCAGGATCATGAAACATATTATTGATAACGCCTTCCATCGAGATATAATATCCTCCTTTATGCCTTACCCTCAGCGAAACAGGAAAAGGAAATCCAGGATTAGCCAAAGCTTTTTTCATTATTTGTTGGATATTTTCTACTTCATCTGGATGTATGTATTCTCTGGTAGAAATTTTCTCAAATTCTTCATGAGTCCATCCGGTAATTCGTGCTGCCGAAGAACTGCGGAAAATCGTATTTAAATTTTCATCAATTAAAGAGACAATACCTTCATTATTTTCTAACATAGCTCGAAAACGTTTTTCGTTTTGGGCAATTTTGTCTAGTGTCTTTTTACTTTCAGTAATATCTTTTGCAAAACCTAAAAACCTATTTTCCGAAAGTTTCACAGCTTCCACTGACCACCATCTAATTTCTCCTTTTTTATGAATCGCTTTAATTTCTTTTTTTGCTATTCCATTATTCAAAAGATTTCGGAATTCCTTAAAGTAATCCTCTACAGATTCTACATAAGATAAATCCCCAAACTTCATTGTTAATAATTCCTCCCTTGAGTAACCGGTCAATAGTGTTGCTGCATCATTTACATCTAGGTAATTTCCTTTTTCATCCAAGACAAAAACCCCATCTGGCGCATTTTCTATATAATTCTTAAACTTAGCATTACTTTTTTCTTCTATTACTTTTAGTTTATAATCAATTTCCGCTTGCTCTTTTGCTTTAACTGTTTTCTCAATTTGTTTTTTCAAACTAACATCTTGAGTATTACCCCTGATTCCAAATACATTCCCATTATCATCTAATAACGGAAAAATAGTTTGGTTAAACCACTTTACTTTTTTGTTTAAAAAAGTAGCCTTTTGTTCCATTTCAAAAGGTTTTTTGTTGATTCTTAATTGCGCTATTTTTTCTTGAAATAACGCTTTGTCTTCATTAGAGAAATTACTTAAATATTCTTGGAATAAATCTTGATTCTTCTTTTTTTTAATTTCAAAAATAGCATACAATTCATTAGACCAAAATATTTCTTTAGTGTTAAAATTGAATTCCCAAGTGCCCATTTTGGCGTTTTTTTGAGCATCGTTTAGTAAGTTTTCACTTTTAATTAATTTTTCTTGGGTATTTCTTATCTCTGAAATATCTTTTCCTATTGCATAAATATTTCCAGAAGAAATACTATTTGCAGTCCATTGAATAGTAACAAATTCACCATTCTTTTTTAGGAATCTATTCTCATAATTTATTGAAGGTACACCTGTAGAAAGTTTTTCAATCTCTTTTAATGATCTTTCAAGATCATCAGGGTGCAAAAGATGGAGTAACGAATTGTTAAGTAATTCTTTTTTTGAATATCCCAAAATTGCAACAAAAGCAGGATTTATCTCTTTGAAAAAAGTATCAACTCCAACAATACATACTAAATCACTAGACTCTTCAATAAAAAACTTAAAACTAGCTAATGATTCTGCTTTTTTTTGTAATCGATCTACCTCTATCTCCTTTTCTTTCAACTTATTGAGCAGATCGTTATATGTAGCTTTCTCTTCTTTCATTCCCTTAAAATTCAAATATTAATCAATACTATTACAACTCTTAAATGTAATAAAAATACCCTAACAAATTAATATATTATTTAACAACGATTTACATTACATCTTTTTATAAATAACAATTAAAATCAATCACTTTAGCAAATGTGACATTAGGTACTGACTGCGCATTTTTTCGCATAAAATCCGGGATAAAGATTTCAAATCAGCATCAAGGAGTAATCCATCAAAAACTAAAAATTTCGCAACAAGAATTGAAATGTATGCCCATAGCACTACATAAAATACAGCAGATGATTTAAATTTTCTTATAAATAAAGATATAACAACAACTATCAATATTTTTTTTCAAACACTTTATAACATTAATTATTTTAAAATCAATACTTTACAACAACTTAAAATTATTTTAACAAAAAAATAACTAACACTTGTATATACAAATATAAAAAGTGTTACATTTGTATCGACAAATGAGATACAAAAAGGCATGAAAATTGAAGATGAAATAAAAAGTACAGTGGAATTGGACATTTCAAAAAAAATTGCCCTGAATATTTTATATACTCAAAATGTTATCACAGATAATTTTAATGAGGTATTGAAGCCATATGATATATCCGGAGAACAATATAATGTATTACGAATATTAAGAGGGCAAAAAGGGAATCCGGCAAATATGTGTTTAATACAGGAACGTATGTTAGCCCGAACGAGTAACACCACTCGATTAGTCGATAAATTATTATTGAAAAATTTTGTTACTCGAAATGTTTGTCCTGAAAACAGAAGAAAAATTGAAGTTCAAATTACTCAAAAAGGATTAGACATTTTAACTGAATTAGATCCTAAAGTAATAGAACACGACCAATTATTTTCGAAAAAATTAAATGCCGAAGAATTAAAGCAATTAAATTATTTATTAGAAAAATACAGAAATTAAATACATTAAAATTATGAATACTTTTTTAGAAAATCAAAATTGGAGATACGCAACAAAGAAATTTGATGCTTCCAAAAAAATAACAACAGAAGATTTAAATACTTTAAAAGAAGCCATTCGTTTGAGTTCATCTTCTTATGGATTACAACCTTATAAAGTAATAATCGTTGAAAATCCAGAATTAAGAGCTAAAATTCAACCAGCTGCTTGGGGACAATCTCAAATTGTTGAGGCTTCTCACCTAATCATTTTTGCAAATCAAACTAACGTTGACGACACAACAATTGATAGTTATTTGAAAAATATTAGTGAAACAAGAAATACTCCAATTGAGGCTTTGTCTGGTTATGGCGATTTTATGAAATCTAAAATTTCTACATTAGAAACTGAGCTTAAAAACATTTGGACTGCAAAACAAACCTATTTAGCCTTAGGGAATTTATTGAATGCCGCAGCTGAACTAAAAATTGATGCTACTCCTATGGAAGGTTTTGTTCCAGCTCAAGTGAACGAAATATTAGGTTTAGACAAATTAGGACTGAATGCAACATTGATTGCAACACTTGGTTATAGACACGAAGAAGATGCTACACAGCATTACAAAAAAGTTAGAAAATCACAAGAAGACTTATTCATCACATTATAATTACTAATTCAAAATTAAATATTAATCCAAAATCAAATTAAAAAAATGAAAAATTTAAAATCAATTGCATTAGCATTAGTGGTAGTTTTATCTACAGTATCAATTTCAGCACAAACTAAAAAAGTTGATGCTACAAAAAGCACAATCCACTGGGTTGGTAAAAAAGTAACTGGACAACATGAAGGAACAGTAAACCTTAAAGATGGTAAATTAGTCTTCAAAGGAAAAAAATTAGCTGGTGGTCTTTTTAATGTTGATATGACATCATTAACCTCAACTGATCTTACTGGAGAATACCTTGGAAAATTAAACGGTCACTTGAAATCAGAAGATTTCTTTGGAACTGAAAAATTCCCAACTTCAACTTTAGTTTTCAAAAAAGTAGTTGCTAAATCTGCAAATGTATATACTGTAACAGGTGATTTAACTATCAAAGGAAAAACTAATTCTATTACTTTTGATCTAGCTACAACTGCTAATTCAGCTACAACTGCATTGAAAATTGACAGAACAAAATATGATATTAAATATGGTTCAGGTAGTTTCTTTGACAATTTAGGAGACAAAGCTATTTCTGACGAATTTGAATTAACTGTTGCTTTGAAATTCTAATATTTTTTCAAAATAATATGACAGACCCCAACAAGTAATTGTTGGGGTTTCTTTTTACAATCAAATGAATTTTTCATGATAATCAGCAGTAAAATTTCAAAAGATATTGGAATGTGTGAATTCATTTATTAATAATTTTCAACACTAAAATTAACAGTATACGCAACTAATATATTCCCTATCAGTACTCTAAAGTTGAAAATGATTTTTGTAACTTTGAAAGTAACTAAATTTTAAAACAATTTATTTACTCTACATTGGGTTTTAACTTAAATAAATCATTATGAAAAATCTAAAAAAAATTGGCCTCATTTTACTAGTCCTTTTTACCGTAATAAAGGCAGAAGGACAAACGAATAAAATTGATGTTTCTAAAAGCATCATTAATTGGGTAGGAAAGAAAATAACTGGTCAGCATGAAGGTACAATAAAACTAAAAGATGGGTATATTATTTTCAAAAATAATAAAGTGGTTGGAGGCGATTTTAATGCAGATATGAGATCACTATCAAATACAGATCAAACTGGAAAATCAAAAATAAAACTGGAAGGCCATTTAAAATCAGATGATTTTTTTGGAATCGACAATTATAATACTTCAAATTTAATTTTCAAAACTATTGGCGATAAAGGCAATAACGTTTATGCTGTCACTGCTGATTTAACCATAAAAGGAGTTACTAATCCTGTAAAATTTGATTTAATTGTAAAAGGAAATACAGCAACTGCCACTTTGAAAATTGACCGAACAAAATATGATATAAAATACGGCTCCGGCAGTTATTTTGATGATTTGGGAGACAAAACAATTTACGATGAATTTGAATTAAATGTTGATTTAGTATTTTAGGTAAAATTTATTTAACAAAAAAGAATAAAATTTAATATTTTTTTTAGTTTTTTATTTTTGAATAATCGAAATTCATTTATATATTTGTCACAACACAAAAATGATGAAAACAACAATAAACAATATTTGGTGGTGGAACAATTTACGTCAATCGTCGTGAACTAAGCTTCCTATAGTATTATTAAACTATAAATATGAAAGGCTTGTCATCACGACAGGCCTTTTTTTTGTGCCAATTTTATCACTATCACACAACTCTAAAAATTATACAAATTGAAACCTTTTATACTAAATACAAATTACAAGCAAATCCTTGCAGATACTATTACTCCGGTAAGTGTGTATCTCAAAATTCGTGATAAATTCCCAAATAGTTTACTACTGGAAAGTAGTGATTACCACGGAAATGACAACAGCTTTTCTTATATCTGTTGCAATCCGATTGCTTCTATAAAAATAGAAAATGAAATTATCTACAAAACCTTTCCTGACGGCAGTTTTGAAAAAATTAATATTGACAAAACTACCGATATTCCACAGGTAATTCAAGAGTTTTCAGGTCAGTTCAAATCAGAGAAGAATGATTTTAAATTCATCAATAATGGTTTGTTTGGTTACATTTCGTATGATGCAGTTCGTTATTTCGAAAAAGTAATGATTGCTAAAAAAGACAATAGCATTTCTATTCCTGATGTTTATTATGCAGTCTACCAAAACATTATTGCTATTAATCATTTCAAAAATGAAGCGTATATTTTCTGTCACAGTTTAGACGGAAGAAATAACATTTCAGAAATCGAACAATTATTACAATCCCGAAATATTGCTTCTTATAAATTCGCTAAAAAAGGAGATGGTTTTTCTAATTTGACAGACGACGAATTTAAGCATAATGTGGCTTTGGCCAAAAAGCATTGTTTCCGTGGGGATGTATTCCAATTAGTTTTATCCAGAAGATTTACCCAAGGCTTTAAAGGTGATGAATTCAATGTATACAGAGCATTGCGAAGCATCAATCCTTCCCCTTATTTATTCTTTTTTGATTACGGGGATTTTAAAATATTTGGCTCTTCGCCAGAAGCCCAAATTATTGTAAAAGATCGTAAAGCCGAAATTCATCCTATCGCAGGAACTTTCAAAAGAACTGGTGACGACGAAAAAGATGCCATACTCGCCAAAGAATTATCTGTAGATAAAAAAGAAAACAGCGAGCATGTAATGTTGGTAGATTTGGCTAGAAATGATTTAAGTCGAAATGGACATAATGTGAATGTCGAAAAATATAGAGAAGTACAGTTTTTCTCGCATGTTATTCACTTAGTTTCTAAGGTAACAGGACATTTGCACCCAAGCGCAACAACCATGCAAGTCGTAGCCGATACTTTTCCGGCAGGAACATTAAGCGGTGCGCCAAAACACAGAGCGATGCAACTCATCGAAGATTACGAGAAAACCAATAGAACTTTTTATGGTGGCGCTATCGGTTTTATGGATTTTGAAGGTAATTTTAATCATGCGATTATGATTCGTACTTTCCTAAGTAAAAATCACCAATTGCATTGTCAGGCCGGAGCTGGAATTATAGCCAGCTCTGATGAAGAAAGCGAAATGCAGGAAGTATATAATAAATTGAGAGCATTAAATGCCGCTCTGGATTTAGCAGAAACAATTTAAATCCCCGACCCTCCCCGAAGGGAAGGGAGCCAAATCTAAAAAATTAGCAACTTATGAAGTTGCAAATAAAATAATAATTAAAAACCCTATTTACCCCAATAGGTACTCCCCTCCTTCGGAGGGGTTGGGGGAGAAAAATGAAAAAAATACTAGTCATAGACAATTACGATAGTTTCACTTATAATTTGGTGCATTATCTGGAAGATTTAGATTGCGAAGTAACCGTTTACAGAAACGATGAATTTGATATTGATGAAATTGCAGTTTTTGATAAAATTCTACTTTCTCCCGGACCTGGTATTCCAGATGAAGCAGGATTATTGAAAGAAGTCATTAAAAAATATGGCCCAACAAAAAGTATCTTTGGTGTATGCTTAGGACAACAAGCGATAGGCGAAGTTTATGGAGGAACGCTTTCGAATTTAGATAAAGTATATCATGGTGTAGCAACGATGGTAAAAACAGTAGTAGATGATGAACTTTTATTCGAAGGATTAGGAAATGAATTTGAAGTGGGACGTTATCATTCTTGGGTGGTGGACACCAATTTGCCTGATGTTCTGGAAGCGACTTCATTTGATGAAAATGGGCAGGTGATGTCGTTACGTCACAAAACGTACGATGTGCGCGGTGTACAATTTCATCCGGAAAGTGTGTTGACTCCAAACGGGAAAAAGATTTTGGAGAATTGGATAAAATCTTAGAGACGTTGCACTGCAACGTCTGTACACAGTTGTATTTTTCAATAAAAAAAACAAAATGACAATTATAATTTCCGAAACAAAAGATTTAAAAATTGAAGATGTAATAGCGCTTTATAAAGCAAACGAATGGAGTTCAGCGGACAAACCAGAACAATTGTTTAATGGTCTTTTGAATTCAGATACTTTAATTACTGCTTGGGAAAATAAAAAATTAGTTGGACTGGGAAATGCTATTTCTGATGGATATTTAGTCGTTTATTACCCACATCTGTTAGTTCATCCAGACTATCAAGGAAAAGGAATTGGCAAGATGATTTTTGATAAAATGCAAGAGAAATATAATGACTTTCACATGCAAATGCTAACCGCAGATGGAAAAGCGATAGATTTCTATAAAAAGAATGGTTTTGAACGCGCTGGACAAACAGAACCGATGTGGATTTATAAAGGAAATGAACATTAAAAAAAGTAGACAGTTTTCAGTATTTAGTTAGCAGTCAGTACTACACTTTAGTTTAAGATTAAATTAATTAAAACCCTATTTACCCCAATAGGAGCTCCCCTCCTTCGGAGGGGCTGGGGGAGGAAAAATGAAAAACATATTAAACAGATTAATCAATCACGAAATCCTTTCGCAAGAAGAAGCAAAAAACGTATTGGTAAATATCTCCAACGGAAGTTATAACACCAGTCAGATTGCTTCTTTTCTTACCGTTTATATGATGCGAAGCATTAGTATAGAAGAGCTTGCCGGTTTTCGTGAAGCGTTGTTGGAACTGTGTATCCGTGTGGATTTAACAGCCTACAATACCATCGATTTATGCGGAACAGGCGGTGATGGAAAAGACACTTTTAATATTTCAACCTTGGCTTCTTTTGTGGCTGCAGGTGCAGGAATAAAAGTGGCGAAACACGGAAATTATGGGGTTTCTTCTATTTCTGGTTCCAGTAATGTGATGGAAAAAATGGGAATCAAGTTCAGTAATGACACTGATTTTCTGGAAAAATGTATTGACAAGGCGGGAATTTGTGTTTTGCACGCACCATTATTTCACCCTGCAATGAAAAATGTAGGTCCAATTCGGAAAGAATTGGCTGTTAAAACCTTCTTCAATATGTTGGGACCAATGGTAAACCCTTCGTTTCCAAAAAATCAATTGGTCGGTGTTTTCAATTTAGAAATGGCCAGAATGTATGCCTATTTGTACCAAAATACAACTACTAATTTTACCATCTTACATTCGCTTGACGGCTATGACGAAGTTTCCTTGACAGGACCTACAAAAACGATTACCAGTTCGATGGAAGGAATGCTAAATCCAGAAGATTTTGGTGTTCGTCTTTTATCACAAAGCGAAATCGAAGGTGGAAAAACCATCGAAGAATCTGCTCAAATATTTACGAATATCATTTCAGGAAAAGGAACCGAAGCCCAAAATAATGTGGTTTGTGCCAATGCTGCAATGGCAATTGCGACCGTTACAAAATGTTCTCCTTTAGAAGGATTTCAAATAGCAAAAGAAAGTTTATTTTCTGGTAAAGGACTTGTAGCTTTGAACAAATTGAAAGATTTAAGCATTTAAAGATTTAAAGATTATGACAAAATCGTTTGAAGAGTTTGATGTTTATAAAAAAGGAATTGTATTAGCAAAATTGATTTTTGAATTATTAAATACTAAAATCTTTGAAAAAGAATTTGGTTTTAAAGATCAAATAAAAAGAGCAGTTATTTCAATAACCAATAATATTGCCGAAGGTTCCGAATATAACAACAACAAACAACTCATTAGATATTTGAAAATCTCAAAGGGAAGTTGCGCAGAAGTTAGAAGTATGCTAATATTATCTCGGGAACTTGGCTTTTGTTCTCAAACAGAAATTGAAGAAAGCTATAAAATAAGTATAGAGATATCTCAAAACTTATCCAATTTCATTAAATACTTAAGTACTAAAATCAAAGACTAATTTTATTCAGATTGGAATTTTTCAATCTTTAAATTTTTCAATCTTTAAATTAAAACAAATGAACATTTTAGATAAAATCATAGTTGACAAAAAAAGAGAAGTTATTCTCAAGAAATCCATCATTCCTGTTTCACAATTGGAAGCTTCGGTTTTCTTTGAAAAAAAGACTATTTCTTTGAGCGATAATTTAAGAAACAGCACCTCAGGAATTATTGCTGAACACAAACGTCGTTCGCCTTCCAAAGCCGAAATAAATTATAGTTTTACGGTTGAAGAAGTAACCAAAGGGTATGAAAATGCTGGTGCTTGTGGAATTTCGGTATTGACGGATGGAAAATATTTTGGTGGTTCGTTAGACGATTTACTTTTGGCAAGAGCCACAGTCAACATTCCATTATTGAGAAAAGAATTCATTGTTGATGAATACCAAATATTAGAAGCCAAAGCACATGGAGCCGATTTAATTTTGCTAATCGCTGCGGTTTTAACGAGAGACGAAATTAAAGCCTTATCTGAATTTGCTAAAAGTCTTGGGTTAGAAGTTTTACTGGAAGTTCACAATCAGGAAGAACTGGAAAAATCGATTATGCCAACATTGGATATGATTGGTGTGAACAATAGAAACCTAAAAACATTCGAAGTGAGTTTGGATTTCAGCAAGCAATTGGCAGCGCAAATCCCAAATGATTTTGTAAAAGTTTCCGAAAGCGGAATTTCCTCCGTTGAAGCGATTAATGAATTAAAGCCATACGGATATAAAGGATTTTTAATTGGAGAAAACTTTATGAAAACGGATAATGCCGGTAAAGCGGCAACGGAATTTATTAGTCAATTATAATCTTACACTTAACCCTAACAGGATTTAGAACCCTGTTTGGGTTAAGTGTAAAGAAACAACTGGAAATGAAAAAAGATACTAACAATCAAGATACTTCGGCTCCCTTCCCTTCGGGGAGGGCTGGGGTGGGGATAAAAATCTGCGGTATGAAATATCCCGAAAATATACTCGAAGTAGGTGCGCTCCTGCCCGATTATATGGGCTTTATATTCTGGGAGAAATCCGCTCGGTATTTTGATGGCGTGATTCCAGATTTACCAAAATCAATCAAGAAAGTGGGGGTTTTCGTCAATGCATCACAAGAAGAAATTCTTGAAAAAATAGCAAAATACGATTTGCAAGCCATTCAATTGCATGGACAGGAATCAGTTGAATTTTGTTTAGATTTGAAACAAGTTTTGAAGGATGAAAATGGAAAACAAGTTCAGATTGAAATTATAAAAGTATTTTCTGTTGATGATTCTTTTGATTTTGAGGTCCTGAAACCCTTTGAGGCCGTTTGTGATTATTTTCTTTTTGATACCAAAGGAAAATTACCCGGCGGAAACGGAACTACATTCGATTGGAAAGTATTAGAAAAGTATCCGTCAAGCAAACCCTTTTTCTTGAGTGGCGGAATCGGAATTAATGAAATGTACGCCGTGAATGAAATTTTGAAAACCAATTTACCCATTTATGCCATTGATGTAAACAGTAAATTTGAAATAGAACCGGGATTAAAAAACATACAATTGTGTAGAGACGCACTGCAGTGCGTCTCTACAGATAACAAAATAAAAAAATAAAATTATGTCATACAACGTTAACGAAAAAGGCTATTACGGAGAATTTGGAGGCGCCTTCATTCCTGAAATGTTATATCCAAATGTAGAAGAATTACGTCAAAATTATTTAAAAATCACAGCTGAACCAGAATTTCAGGCTGAATTTGACGCCTTGCTTAAAGATTATGTAGGTCGTCCTACGCCTCTTTATTTTGCAGAACGCTTATCCGAAAAATACAACACTAAAATCTACTTAAAAAGAGAAGATTTATGTCATACTGGGGCGCATAAAGTGAACAACACGATTGGACAAATTTTATTAGCCAAACGTTTGGGTAAAAAACGAATCATTGCCGAAACTGGTGCCGGTCAGCATGGCGTTGCGACAGCTACCGTTTGTGCTTTGATGGGACTGGAATGCATTGTTTATATGGGTGAAATCGACATCAAACGTCAGGCGCCAAATGTGGCTCGTATGAAAATGTTGGGTGCCGAAGTGCGTCCGGCGCTTTCGGGTTCAAAAACCTTAAAAGATGCCACTAACGAAGCCATTCGCGACTGGATTAACAATCCTGTAGACACCTATTATATCATTGGATCTGTCGTTGGTCCACATCCGTATCCGGATATGGTGGCGCGTTTCCAAAGTGTTATTTCTAAGGAAATCAAAGAACAATTATTAGAAAAAGAAGGTCGTGAAAACCCTGATTATGTGATTGCTTGCGTAGGTGGTGGTAGCAATGCTGCCGGAGCTTATTATCATTTTCTGGACAACGAAGACGTGACTATTATTGCAGTCGAAGCCGCAGGATTAGGAGTTGATTCTGGCGAAAGTGCCGCAACATCCGCATTAGGGAAAGTAGGTGTTATTCACGGCAGTAAAACCTTGTTGATGCAAACCACAGACGGACAAATCACCGAGCCGTATTCCATTTCGGCAGGACTGGATTATCCGGGCGTTGGTCCTATGCACGCTAATTTATTTGCTACCGGCAGAGCGCAATTCATCTCCATCACCGATGATCAAGCCATGCAATGGGGATTAAAATTATCACAAATGGAAGGACTTATTCCAGCTATCGAAAGTGCGCATGCCTTTGCCGTTTTGGACGAAATGAAATTCAAACCAGAGGATATTATAGTCATCAATCTTTCCGGTCGCGGTGACAAAGATTTGAATACCTATATCGATTATTTTAAATTATAACAGAAGAATAACTTGGGCGTTACCCTCCCAAAAAAGTCGGGTCGGGCTGTACACTATATCTTTTTTGTGGTAGAAAAAACCACAAAAAAGGATGCCGTTCCCATCCCTAACGCAAATAACTAACGAGAAAAAATAGTATTATGGAACAGATATTCTCTTACGGAACATTACAATCTAAAGAAATTCAAATACAGGTTTTTAACAAGCTATTGACTGGAACACCAGACCAACTCAAAGGCTATAAACTAAAAGATCTAAAAATAGAAGAAGAATTTGGAATGGCAGATTATTTTGTAGCAATACCAAGCGAAAATCCTTCGGATGAAATAAATGGTATTGTTTTTAATGTTTCCAGTGAAGATCTGACTAAAGCAGATCAATTCGAATCTAATGCGTATAAAAGAGTTCAAATAACATTGAAATCCGGAATAGTGGCATGGATTTATATGGAAAATTAATAATTGTAAATATAAAAACATACACCTAACAGCTTTTAAAAACTTGTTAAGACAAAAAATAAAACAATGAACAGAATAAATCAAAAATTACAGGAAACTAAAAAGATACTTTCCATTTATTTCTCTGCGGGCTATCCTAACTTAAATGATACCGTACAAATCATTCAGGATTTAGAAAAAAGCGGTATCGATATGATTGAAATCGGATTGCCGTTCAGCGATCCATTGGCTGATGGACCAACCATTCAAGCGAGTTCGACTCAAGCGCTGCATAACGGAATGACCACTCAAGTGTTGTTTGACCAACTAAAAGATATTCGTAAAACGGTAGCTATTCCTTTAGTGATTATGGGGTATTTCAACCCGATGTTGCAATACGGAATAGAGAATTTCTGTCAGAAATGTGCGGAGATTGGCATCGACGGATTAATCATTCCTGATCTTCCCGTTGATGTGTATGCCGATGAATATAAAGCTACTTTCGAAAAATACGGATTGAAAAATATATTCTTAATTACGCCACAAACATCCGTGGAAAGAATCAATTTTATTGACAGCGTTTCCGATGGATTTATTTATATGGTAAGTTCTGCTAGTGTTACAGGATCACAAACTGGTTTTGGAAGCGTTCAAGAAGCGTATTTCAAACGCATTGCCGACATGAATTTAAAAAATCCTCAAGTAATCGGATTTGGAATCAACAATGCAGAAACCTTCAACCAAGCCACACAATTTGCCAAAGGAGCGATTATAGGAAGTGCTTTTATTACGCATTTAACTGAAAACGGAACAGGAAAAATTGAAGAGTTTATAAAAGCGATTCGATAAACAACTATTTTTCTATAAATATCAAACGGCGTTTAAAGTTCATTTAAACGCCGTTTTTTTGTTGAAATACTTTATAAAAACATTAAATTATTTGTAAGGTAATTTTTATATATTAGTAAAAGCAAAAAAGATGACGTTTGTCAGACAAAGCAACCCAAATATGGGGTGTTAAGTATGATTTTATCATACACATATACAAGTTGTAAGCAATTTTACAGAACCATACTTAAATGAAAGAAATAACAAAAAGTGATTTACTTCTCGTAAACGAATTAAGTAAACGTACTTACTCAGATAATCAACTTTTATCTAAAGCAAGCCAAACTGAGAAAGAGCAATTAGACGAAATCAAAAAAAAGCTCAAAGAACTAGCTCAATATTTTTCTAAGAAGTATTCAGATACATATGGTCCTTTTGAAACAAGTGTCGTTACTGGTAATGATATTGCAATTGGTGGTACTAGATTCAAAAGAATGTGGGCGGGGATTTTTAAAGGCGGGAAAAATAAGCAATACGCAGCTCAAGTAAGTTTTGTTTTTGATCCAATTGAAACTTGCTTAAATGTTGGTTTTTATTTTGGTAGAGCTTCGGGGCATAGTAAAAACAAAGAAGAAAGGATAAGGCTTGAAAGTCAACTTCGAAATCTAGGAATATCACTCTCAAATTGTATTTCAAATGATACAAAATTTAGAGAAAACTATATGGAACTTTTTAATTTTGAATTTTTAGCATACTCTGGAGGAGAAAATGTGACTAGCTCTGAATGGTATAAACTCATTAGAGAAAATGCTAGGAGTTCACAGATTATGGCAAGAATATGGCCAAACAATTTTAACATTATAGAGAATTCTAAAATTGATTCTGTCGTTTCTCAAGTAATTTTCCTAATGGGAGGTCTTTCAAGTGAAAGTACAGAGTTAAGACCAATTATTAAACCACTCACTCCAGAACAAAGAGCAAAACAAGCTGAAAGATTAGCCGAAATCGGAAATAAAGGTGAAATTTTCATTATGGAAACTGAAAAAGAAAAATTAAAATCTTTAGGATTAAACCATACTGATTATCCAAAACATGTAGCCTTAGAATCAGCAACATATGGTTACGATATCACATCTTTAGACGAAAATAACAATGAGATTTTTATTGAAGTGAAAACTACAACTAGAAGAATAGACGACATCAATTCAAGATCATTCTTCATTTCTTCTCATGAACATAATGTTTACAGTCAAGACAAACAGAAATATAAACTTTATAGAGTGTATGATATAGAAAATTCACCGAGCCATGAAATTTTAAATCTGGAGATGGTTAGCAAAGAGGCTGACGGTTATATCTGCAAATACTAAATCCGCTCTTCGAAGAGTACACCCGCTCGTGCCTATTACAAATTTATAGTTATTTACTTTTAGTTAGTGTTCACGATCGGGACTCTCACCCCCCCCCCCCCAGCTCTTCGAAGAGTACATAACGTTATCGGGGAGTGCTGCGCAAATGTCTCTGACTTTGCGCAATTTCATAAACTTGATAAGAAAACTAAAATGTCCTAAAGTCTCTGACTTTCATCATCTTAAATTTAAATACACAAACAAGTCATTAAAATCGTTATTTTTATATTAAAAACACGTCAAAATGAAAGAAGGCTATGTAATTCGGGACCAGACTTTACCACATTATATAACGGCAACCGTTGTCAATTGGATAGATATTTTCCCTCGCTAGCGCGAGCGTCCCGCTCGTGCCTATTACAAATTTATAGTTATTTTTGTTAGTGTTCACGAGCGGGACGCTCGCGCTAGCAATAGCAGCATAAACAACAAACACTTCTACTCAGCAACATATTCTTCTAAAAAAAAATACATTCTATAATACAGATTGTACAAAATTTAAAATTTGTTTTGTACTTTCAGAGCACACTCATTAACCGAAAAAACTTAAATTACAATAATGAATTATCACTTTAGAAAAGCGGAACTGTCTGAAATAGCTCCAATATGGGAAATTTTACAACAAGCTATACAACGAAGAAAAGAAGACGGCAGTACCCAATGGCAAGACGGCTATCCAAATCCAGAAATCGTACAAAAAGATATTGAAAAAGGACAAGGATTTGTTTTGGTTGCAGGAGAAACCATCATCGGTTATAGTGCGATACTAATCAATGACGAACCTGCTTATGAAAAAATTGAAGGAAACTGGCTAACGAATGGTGATTTTGTAGTATTGCACAGAGTAGCTATTTCTGAAAAGTATTTGGGTAAAGGCTTGGCTAAAATGATTCTCAAATACATAGAAGATTTTGCGGTAAGCAATAACATTTACAGCGTAAAAGCAGACACTAATTTTGACAACATCGCCATGATGAAAATTTTTGAAAAGTCTGGTTATACGTACTGTGGTGAAGTATATTTTAGAGGAAGTTCCAGAAAGGCATACGAGAAAGTCTTAGTGAAACAGGACTAATTGAGATTATAAAAAACTTAGGGTTACAATTAAAAAAACGCAAGTTCGCAGATAAAAACAGTTAGCAACTGTTTCTATACTATGCGAATTTGCGGTAATTTTTTTTTAAAATAACTTATCTTAAACTACAGCTTCTTCAGGAGCCGTTTCAAATTCCATGTGATCCACTACTTCTACTGCAGCTTCCGGTTTAGAACCTTTGAGCGCGTTGAAACGTTCTAATTGTTCCAATTCTCCTTCTTCCCCACTAAAATAAGGAAAAACATCCATAATAGGAGATTCCGAAATAGCAGGTATGGTATAGTCGCCCATCGTACCTTTCATTACACTGGTGGTGTTATCATACGCCTCTTTTACATCATTAGCTTGCACTAATAAATACATATTTGACTTGCGTTCTTTACCACTTTCTTCGTCATACGCCAATAATGAAACTTTAGATCGAAACCAGCGATCTGCATTTTCAAAAGGATGAATCTCGGCATAATTAGCCACTTTTATATTCGTGATTTTAAATTCTTCACTGATATACGCCGACATTTCTTCATTGATTCTGCTTTCGGCTTCCGTGTAGGATAACGCGTCTACCAAATATGGTTCTGTCGTAATCTTTTGTCCGCCAGTTTCATCTGTTTTTCTATATTTTACTTTGCATTCATACCAAATTGTGCTCATCTCTTTTTTTTTAAGGATGTCAAAGATAGATTTTAGAGGTAAAAAAAATCATCATTCCTAAAATAGATATTCACAATTTTGGAAGAAGGGCAATATTCATATTTTTAAACTTTTTTAGGTTCATATTTCACTGAAATTTCTTTTTCGACCCATTTTTAACATAATAAAATCAATTTTATTATGTTAATATTATGTTAAAAATAAATTAAACAAGCGTTTAATTTAAACAGTTGTTTAATTTTGCCTCATATTTAAAAAGTATGGGATTGACTACTGATTTTAACGAAAAACAAATCAAAATACTGGAGGTCGCCGAAACACTATTTGCAGAAAAAGGTTTTGACGGTACTTCCATCAGAAACATCTCCAAAGAAGCAAAAATAAATATTGCTATGGTTTCCTATTATTTTGGATCCAAAGAACGTTTGCTCGAATCCCTAATTTTATACAGAACTTCCGATTTAAAATTCCAATTAGAATCCTTAATGCAGGAAAACCTCGAGCCTATTGAAAAAATCAATAAGTTAATTGAGGTGTATATCAATAGAATCAATTGTAATAAGGGAATTTATAGAATTTTACATTTTGAATTTGCTACAAATAAACGAGATTTGAATTTTGATTCCTTTACCGAATTAAAAAAAGGAAATCTAAAATCCCTTGAAGCCATAATCAAAGAAGGGCAATCAAAGGGTGTTTTTAGAAAAGACATTATAATTCCGCTAATAACACCTACAATACTGGGAACTTTTTTTCATTTTCACATGAACAAACCGTTCTTTGAAAATTTACTAAATTTGAAAACCGAAGACTTATATAATAATTACATAAAAACCAATTTGACAAAGCACATCCAACAAACTATAAAAGCCCTTCTAATATATGAAAGTTAGTCAATTAATGCTCTTTGGGATTTTCTTTATAGGAATTTCTTCAGTAGAAGCTCAAGAAAAAACGAGTCTTACTCTCGATGAAGCCATTCATATGGCTTGGTTAAAAAGTAATGAAATTAGTTTAGCCAATACCAAAGTGGCTACTAAAAAGTACGAATTACAATCGGTAAAAAACAGTCAATATCCTGATTTAAAAGTTTCAGGACAATATCAAAGATTAGCAAAAGCTTCTATAAACCTAAAAGTTAATAAAAGTAGCAGCTCTGAGCCAATGCCAGTTGTAGATCAATTGATGATTGGTCAGGTAAATGCAAACGTACCGGTTTTTGCGGGTTTTAAAATTCAAAACAGTATAAAAGTTTCTGAGAATTTGTATCAGGCTGAAAATGCAACAGCTTCGCAAACAAAGGAAGAAATTGCTATGAAAGTTATCAATAGCTACGCTAATTTATACAAATCGCAAAAAACCATTGAACTGCTGAAAGAAAATCAAAAAAGTGCACAACAACGTGTCGTTGATTTTAGCGATTTAGAAAAAAACGGTGTAATTCCTAGAAATGATTTACTAAAATCACAATTGCAAGTTTCAAAAATTCAATTGTCAATAGACGAAGAAAATAACAATTTGAATATTGTAAATTTTTATTTGGTTACCCTTTTAAAATTACCGGTTGAAACTAAATTAGAAATTAGAGAAAGTGATTTTGCTAATTTTCAAATGGACAACATCCCAACTAATGATGAGCCCGCATTACAAAATCGTAAAGATTTAGAAGCGATTCGATTTCAGGAAAAAGCAAGCAAGGCTAATATCAAAATGGCAAAAAGTGCCTATTATCCTGCTATTTCCCTTATTGGCGGTTATACGGCATTAGACTTAAAAAATGTAGTGACGGTTCAAAACGCAATGAATTTTGGTGTTGGAATTTCTTATGATATCAGCTCTATCCTTAAAAACGGAACTATGGTAAAACTAGCCGAGAGCAAATCATTAGAAGTACAAAATTCGCAAGCTGTACTTACTGATTATATCAAAATGCAAGTTCAAAAAGCGATAGAAGACTACGAATTAGCATTGAAACAAAATGAAGTTTATATTCAAGCTGTAGAACAATCTACAGAAAATTACAGAATCATAAAAGACAAGTACGACAACGGACTTTCGGATACTAATGATTTATTAGAAGCTGATGTAGAACAATTGGGATCAAAAATTAATAAAGCATTAGCTAAAGCAAATATTATACAGAAATACTACGAATTACTTTCTGTTACCGGACAATTATCACAATCATTCAATCTTTCAAAAATATAATCAGCAATCACATGGAAAAGAAAAAAACAAATAAAAAATTTATTATTATCCTAGTGGCTTTGATCGTATTAGGCGGAACTTATGGAACTTATAAATACATGCACTCGTTATCACATGAGCAGACTGATGATGCTCAAATCGAGAAAAACATGAATCCAATTATCCCTAAAGTTTCTGGATATGTAGATAAAGTATACATTAAAGACAATGATTTTGTAAAAAAAGGGGATACACTTTTTACAATCGACAAGAGAGATTACCAATTAAAAATCGATGAAGCAAGTGCTGCCTTACTGGCTGCAGAAGGAAATTTTGAAGTTTCAAAAGCAGATATTGGAAGTGCTTTGGCAAACATTTCTGTTTCTGATGCTAATGTACAATCAGCAGGAGGAAATATTGAAACTGCAAAAATTAGATTAGGCAGAATCACCAGTGATTACAATCGTTATGAAAATTTATATAAAAATCATTCGATCACTAAACAACAATATGAGCAAGCTTTAGCAGCAAAACAAGAAGCGGAAAGTCAAATTCGTATTTTGCAACAACAAGAAAAAGCAAGTTCGTATCAAAAATCAGTTATTGTAGCTAAGTCAAAAGTTTCCGATAAACAAACTGAAGTGGCTGCTGCCAATATCAAAAGAGCAAAAGCGATGCTAGATGCTGCAAATCTGAATTTATCTTACACTGTAATAACCGCAGCTATAGATGGTCAGGTTTCAAAAATTGATATTCAACCGGGACAATTGGTTCAACCGGGACAGTCCTTGTTTTATATTATAAATAATTCTAATGCTTGGGTAATTGCTAATTTCAAAGAAACACAATTGAACAAAATGATTATTGGGCAAAAAGTAACTATCAAAGTAGATGCTTATCCCGATTATGATTTTGAAGGTACATTAACTTCATTTTCTCCTGCTACCGGTTCTCGTTTTTCTATACTACCTCCGGATAATGCTACTGGTAACTTTGTAAAAACCATTCAAAGATTACCTGTTAAAATCAGTTTAAACACCACTAATGATGTTGAAAAAATAAAATTATTACGACCAGGAATGAATGTTGATGTTGATGTACATGTAAACTAAAATGGCACAAGCAAGAGTAGAAGATGATTTAGTAGAATATGGCTACAGGCGCGTTCTGATTACGATTACAGCAGTACTATGTGCACTGCTTGAAATTGTAGACACCACAATTGTCAATGTAGCATTAACGAACATGAGAGGTAGTCTTGGGGCAACATTAAATGATGTTGCTTGGGTTATTACTGCTTATGCTATCGCAAATGTTATTGTAATACCAATGACGAGCTGGCTTTCCCAACAATTTGGAAGACGAAATTACTTTGTGGTCTCTATTATTATATTTACAGTTTCCTCCTTTTTGTGTGGTAATGCCAGTAATATATGGGAACTTATCATTTTTCGCTTTATTCAAGGACTTGGTGGGGGCGCATTATTAGTTACAGCACAAACTATTATAACCGAGAGTTATCCTGTCGCAAAACGTGGAATGGCTCAGGCTATTTATGGAATGGGCGTAATTGTAGGACCTACTTTGGGTCCGCCATTAGGAGGTTATCTTGTTGATAATTTTTCTTGGCCTTATATATTTTACATCAATATCCCACTTGGTATTATTGCTACTATTCTAGCATTTAGCTTTGTAAGAAGTCCTAAATTTGGTGAAAAACTAAAAGCAAAACAGGTGGATTGGTTGGGAATTTTCCTTTTGACCGCTTTCATTGGTTCATTACAATTTGTTTTAGAACATGGACAACAAGATGACTGGTTCAATGATAAAGTAATTGTATTTTTGAGCGTTGTATCCGTTTTTGGCTTGATTTTGTTTATATGGAGAGAGTTAACCTATAAACACCCTATTGTAAACTTGAGCGTTTTAAAAGACGGAAATCTCCGAATTGGAACCGTAATGTGTTTCATTTTAGGGTTTGGACTTTATGGTTCCACTTTAATTATTCCAATTTACACACAATCCATTTTAGGATGGACTGCTACTGACGCTGGTTTATTACTTATTCCTGGTTCCATCACCACCGCTATTATGATGCCAATTATTGGTAAATTAATTCAACGAGGTGTTCCCCAAGGTTATATGGTGGGTATAGGTTTTTTAATTTTCTTTTTCTTTACGCTGATGATGCACAATAACATGACTCCGGATACTGGAGTTGAGCATTTATATTGGTCACTAATTTTAAGAGGAATTGGATTAGGATTACTTTTTGTGCCTATAACAACTTTATCGCTTTCAACCCTAAAAGGGAAAAATATTGGTGAAGGTGCTGCTTTTACCGGAATGATGCGACAATTAGGAGGTTCTTTTGGAATTGCTATCATCACCACTTTCATCACTAGATTCAGTCAGGAACATAGAGTAAATTTAGTTTCGCATTTAGACGGAAGCAGATTAGAAGTGCAACAACGTGTAATGATATTGCAGAAGGGTTTCATGTCCAAAGGATTTACCAGTAATGAATCTCTGAAAAAAGCGTATCAAGTGATTGATTATTCCGTTATGAAACAAAGTACCGTTTTATCTTATATGGATATTTTTCTTTACCTCGGAATCATGTTTTTATGTTGTATTCCTATAATCTTTTTAATTAAAAAAGGGAAAAACAAAATTAATCCTGCAGATGCGATGCATTAATAATAAATAAAAAAATGCCGATTTCATAATGGAATCGGCATTTTTTTATTTTATTGGGGTGCTATTATCGAGTGAATACCAAATGATTTCCTTTTGATAAATTAGCATCAAATTGATAGCCTTCATAATTAAATCCTTTTAAATCATCAATTGTTTTTCCATTGGTATCAATGATATAACGCACCATCATTCCTCTCGCTTTCTTGGCAAAGAAACTGATAATTTTAAGTTTTCCATTTTTATAATCTTTGAATTCTGGTGTGATTACAGGAACTTTTAACGCTTTGACATCAATCACTGAAAAATATTCGGTACTGGCTAAATTGATAAACAATTCTCCTTTTTTAAGCTCTTTATTCAATGCTTTTGTAACGGTTGCTTTCCAAAATTCATATAAATTTTTGCTTTCGCCAATGGGTAATTTTGTTCCCATTTCTAATCGATAGGCTTGTATCAAATCCAATGGTTTCAATAATCCATACAAACCAGATAATATTCTCAAACTATCTTGCAACGTTTCTAATTTTTCTATCGGAATCGAATAAGCATCTAATCCAGTATATACATCTCCGTCAAAAGTAAAAACTGCAGGACGGGCATTTCCGGGTGTAAAAGGTGTTTTCCATTCTTGGTTTCGTTTCCAGTTTAAATCAGCGAGTTTATCCGAAATACTCATTAAATCAGACAACTGAGCAGGCTTTTTTTCTTTTAAAACTTTATGAACTTGTCTAGATTCTTTTAAAAAATGGGGTTCCGTGTGAAGCGGAGTGGGCAACTCTTTTTCAAAATTTAACGATTTAGCAGGCGATATAACAATTTTCATATACTATACTCTTTCAAGTTCTTTTATTAATTGTTTCAAAAGTACAAATTGAAAACAACAAAGTTAGAATCTATGAATTGATTTCTTGAATAGTATAATAGAAAATGAAAATTGTTACCAAAATTATTTATTATTTTTGAGTTTTAAAAGAATCCAAAAGACCTTTCACTATTATGAATACAATAGAAATTAGAAAAGCCACACTATCCGATCTTGAAGCAATACAAAAAATAAGCACCCAAACTTTTATAGAAACTTTTGCTGCTGTAAACACCCCTGAAAATATTGCTAATTATGTAAAAGATAGTTTTAATTCTGAACAATTAACTGCTGAATTAAACAATGCAAATTCCCAGTTTTATCTCGCAACTGCAAACAACGAAATCCTTGGATATTTAAAAATAAATTTTGGCGATGCCCAAACTGAAACGATAAATAAAAATGCTTTGGAAGTGCATCGTATTTATGTTTCACAAGCTTTTCACGGAAAAAATGTAGGTCAATTATTGATTGACAAAGTAAAAGAAATTGCACAACAAACTGGCGTAGATCACATTTGGCTTGGTGTCTGGGAAGAGAATCACAGAGCGCTTAGATTCTATACTAAAAATGGTTTTGTAGAATTTAACAAACATGTTTTCACATTAGGAAATGAACAACAAACTGACTTATTGATGCAATTTGTAATAAATAAAGAATAGTAATGAGCCATAATTCCATTTTTAGCTCTTGGAAAATTAAAAAAAACCTTCCATATAGATTTGAATTATGCTAAACTAGTGTTATATAAAAGCTGTAAAACTTGTGTTTAAAAAAGTATACGTTTAATTTTGCTAATGCAGCTTAGCACATCAATTTACATATTTTAAAATGCTTAAAAACACACATTGGGATATTCTTTTATCGAATCAGGTAAACAAAAAGGACTTTATTGAAACCTTGATTTCAGGAGAAGCCAAGGGAGAATTAACTGCTTTTAATGAACTGAAAGGAATGCTTTTTTCTGATATTGCTATTGAAAAATTCATCGAAAAAGAATACCAATATGATACTGTTGAAGCAGCTCCAGAATCAAACCGAAAATTACGCACTTTTTCCTCTGGCGAACAAAAAAAGGAATTTTTACGCTATTGCATCAATCAAAATCCGGATTATATCATTTTTGACAATCCCTTTGATCATTTAGACCAATCCTCACGAGTGACTTTACTCGATTCACTGGAAAAATTATCAGCTTCGGTTCGCATCATTCAACTGGTCAATCGTACTGCTGATTTACTTCCTTTTATTCGAAACAAAGCCCATATAATTGATAATTCTTTTGTTTTAAATAACATTAAAACCACTGAAACAGATCAAAAAAAAATCTCAACTACTTTAATTCCAAAACCTTTAGAATCTTTTGATTACAAAGAAAGTATCCTGATAAAAATGAATAGGGTTTCCGTAAGTTATGACGAAAGAAAAATTGTAGACACTATTTCATGGACCATCAAACAAGGCGAATTTTGGCAACTTATTGGTCCAAACGGCTCTGGAAAAAGTACGCTCTTATCCATGATTACAGGAGATAATCCAAAAGGATACGGACAAGAATTATACCTTTTTGGAAGAAAAAAAGGAAGTGGCGAAAGTATTTGGGAAATCAAAAAACAAATTGGTATTTTCTCAACAGCAATGACGAATCTATTTAAAAAGAATCATAGTTTAGAGCAAATGATTCTATCGGGATTTTTTGATTCTATCGGATTGTATACTGAACCAACTACATTACAAAAACAAATTGTAGACCAATGGCTTGATGTAATACAGATGAGTCATCTAAAAAAGAAAACGTTCCACCAACTTTCTATTGGTCAGCAAAGAGTAGCTATGATTGTTCGTGCTGTTCTCAAACACCCGCCATTAGTCATTCTAGATGAGCCAGTAGAAGGTTTAGATGATGAAAATGTAGCCTTGGTAATACAACTCATCAATGTCTTAATGCAAGAAACTAAAATGACCATTATATATGTTTCCCATCGAATAGAACCGATGCTTGCTCCTACCTCTATTTTTGAATTAATCCCAACGGCAACAGGATCTATTGGTAAAATAAAATTTCATTCGGAACCAAATTAAAACAGCAAATACTAATTTTACACCAAGTGATTTCCCTTTAATTAATAATAAAATCGTATAAGTAAATCCACTGATACTAACAGCATTGCTATTGACAAATACCTGGAATCACTTCCCGAGCAGCAGAAAATTACGCTTGAAAAACTAAGGTAATGTCTAGTCCTGAAAAAACGATACAGGATTAATAAAAAATAAAAGTACAATTTTTAAACAGTAGTAAGCTCCGGTTTACTACTGTTTTTTGTTTTATAGGTTCTCATTTTAATTATA
>NZ_JBLNKT010000017.1:0-76189 GCF_048158525.1 Flavobacterium algoris | reverse complement strand
TCTCTAACAATTTGAAGCTTTAAAGACATACTGTAATCGCGTTGGGTGCGTTTTACATAATTTATGTTTTCTTCCATAACGATCTTTTTTGTGTATCGCTATTTCAGGACGGGACATATTTTTTAAAGAAAAAGCCATTCACATAAAGTGAGTGGCTTTTTTTTTGACAGTTTTAACAATTTCATTGTCTTATTCATTTTTTAATTAATTTGAAATTCCCTAGATTTGGTAAATTATTTATTTTAAAAGTTTTATTTCCAAATATATTATGTCAAAAACAGCAACATTAGAAATAGATGGCAAAAAGTTTGAACTTCCTATCGTTTTAGGAACTGAAAATGAAGTGGCTATCGATATTAACAAATTACGTGATTTATCGGGTGCAATAACTATTGATCCGGGTTACAAAAATTCAGGCTCTTGTACAAGCGAAATTACTTTCCTTGATGGAGAGCTTGGAATTTTGCGTTATAGAGGATATTCAATAGAAGATTTAGCTGAAAAGGCAGGTTTTTTAGAAGTTTCTTATCTTTTAATTTTTGGAGAATTGCCAACTAAAGTTCAGTTGGAGCAATTTGAAAATGATATTAGAAAATATACTTTGGTGAACGAGGAAATGAAAAACATCATTGACGGTTTCCCAAAAACAGCTCATCCAATGGGTGTTTTAGCTGCTTTGACAAGTGCTTTGACAGCATTTAATCCAAAGTCAGTGAATGTTGAAAATGAAAAAGAGATGTATGAAGCAGTTTGCAAAACCATGGGTAAGTTCTTGGTAATTGCAACTTGGACTTACAGAAAAAGCATGGGCTATCCTTTGAACTATTATGATAATACAAAAGGATATGTGGAGAATTTCATGCGTTTAATGTTTGAATTGCCGACAGAGCCTTATAAAGCAAGCCCAGTAGTTATCGATGCATTAGATCGATTGTTTATTCTTCATGCGGATCATGAGCAAAATTGTTCTACATCAACAGTTAGAATGGTAGGTTCTTCTCATGCTGGATTATTTGCTTCAATATCTGCAGGAGTTTCTGCACTTTGGGGACCATTACATGGTGGAGCTAATCAAGCAGTACTTGAAATGCTGGAAGAAATTCATAAAAATGGTGGTGACGCTGAAAAATACATAGCTAAAGCAAAAGATAAAAATGATCCTTTCCGTTTGATGGGATTTGGTCACAGAGTATATAAAAATTTCGATCCAAGAGCGAAAATTATTAAAAAAGCAGCTAACGAAGTTTTAGCAACTTTAGGAGTTGAAGATCCAATTCTTGCAATTGCTAAGAAACTGGAAGAATCGGCTTTAGTAGACGAGTATTTTGTATCAAGAAAATTATATCCAAATGTAGATTTCTATTCTGGAATTATTTACAGAGCATTAGGAATTCCTACTGATATGTTTACTGTAATGTTTGCTATAGGTCGTTTACCGGGTTGGATTGCACAATGGAAAGAAATGCGAGAAAATAAAGAACCTATTGGGAGACCAAGACAAGTATATACTGGTAGTCCTTTGAGAGACTTTGTACCATCTGAGAAAAGATAAATTTCAATTCAAAAAGCTTCACTAATTTGTGAAGCTTTTTTTATATTTGCCAAAATTGAAAATAGATGCTAGAATTAAATATAAAGAATGAAACTTCAAGATTAAGAACTGTAGTTTTAGGTTCTGCCATTAATAACGGACCAACTCCAAGACCAGAGGAAGCATATGATCCGAAATCATTAGAACATATTTTAGCAGGTACTTATCCGTTAGAGCAGGATATGGTAAATGAAATGGACACCTTTAATAAATTGCTCGAAAAATATAATGTGACTGTTTTTCGTCCAGAAATGATAGCCAATTACAATCAAATTTTTACCAGAGATATTGGTTTTGTTATAGATGATATTTTTATTAAATCTAATATATTGCCTGATAGAGAACGAGAATTAGATGCGATACAATATGTTATTGATCAAATTGATCCCAAAAAAGTCGTTCGCCCTCCAGAAGAAGTGCACATTGAAGGAGGAGATGTAATTTTGTGGAAGGAGTACATATTTATCGGAACTTATAAGGGGAGTGATTACAAGGATTATATTACCGCAAGAACAAACATACAAGGAGTTCAATATATCAAAGAGTTATTTCCAAATAAAATTATCAAAGAATTTGATTTAGTAAAGTCAAAAATTGAAGCCCGTGATAATGCCTTGCATTTAGACTGTTGTTTTCAACCTGTTGGGAATGATAAAGGAATTATTTACAAAAGTGGATTCCGAGAAGAAGCAGATTACCTATTTCTTGTAAATCTTTTTGGAAAAGAAAACTTGTTTCACATTACAAGAGACGAAATGTATACTATGAATTCTAATGTTTTTTCAATAGACACTAATGTTGTAGTTTCTGAAAAAAACTTTACCAGATTAAACAATTGGTTACGTGCCAATGGTTTTATAGTAGAAGAAATCCCATATGCTGAAATTGCAAAGCAAGAAGGATTATTACGATGTTCTACATTACCTTTAGTAAGAGACTAATTTGAATGTAGAGATGTTACATTGCAACGTCTCTACGAAATAAAAAAATAAAAAAATGAAACAGACAACAAATTCCATATTGATGATTCGTCCGGTAACGTTTCGAATGAATGAACAAACAGCGGTAAACAATTATTACCAAAAAGTATTAGACGGACTTTTGCCAGCAACGGTAAATGCTAAAGCCCAACAAGAATTTGATGCTTTTGTTATCAAATTAAGAGCTGTTGGTGTAGATGTTACTGTTGTTGATGATACTTTAAATCCAGATACTCCAGATAGCATTTTTCCAAACAATTGGGTTTCTTTTCATGAGAATGGCGATGTTGCGTTATATCCTATGTTTGCTGAAAATCGTCGTCAGGAGCGTCGGGAAGATATTTTAGATATTCTGGAAGATAAAGGATTTGTAATTAATAATATAATGGATTACACTTCGGCTGAGGAAGATGGTTTTTTCTTGGAAGGAACTGGAAGTTTACTTCTAGACAGAGCTAATAGTAAAGCCTATTGCGCTTTATCACCTAGAGCCGATGAGGAATTATTTATAGAATTTTGTGAAGATTTTGATTATGCACCGGTAATTTTTGAGGCTTTTCAAACTGTAAATTCGGAGCGAAAGCTGATTTATCATACGAACGTAATGATGTGCTTGGGAGAAACTTTTGCGGTGATTTGTTCTGATTGTATTGATGATAAAAAAGAACGCAAAATGGTTTTGGATAACCTAAAAGAAAACGGAAAAGAAATCATTCTGATAACTGAAGCTCAAGTGAATAATTTTGCGGGTAATATGCTTGAAGTTCGAGGGTCAAATGATAAAAGATATTTGGTCATGAGTGCAGCTGCACATCAAAGTTTAACTCCAAAACAAATTGAACAACTGGAAAAACACGCTGAAATTTTAAGTTCAAGTTTAGATACTATAGAAGCTTGCGGTGGAGGAAGTGCCAGATGTATGATGGCGGAGATTTTCTTGCCTAGAAATTAATTTAAACCAACTCTGATAAGATTAAGAACCTTATCAGAGTTGGCTTGAATTATTTTAGGTTAGATTTCCTTTGATGATATTGATAATTGCACTTACAATATATTGAATACCAATTGCTATTACTATAAAACCAATGATTCTCGAAATAGCAACAATCCCTGATGCTCCGAGTATTTTTGCTAAATAGTGTGCGCTTCTAAGAATAATAAAAATAGCAACAGCTATAGCAAGAATGGCTAACGAAGATATAACAATATCACTTGTTGAGTTGTGTTCTTGATAAAATGCAATAAGTAAAGAAATAGATCCTGGGCCCGCAAGCATTGGAATCGCAAGAGGAGTTAAGGCAATATCATTTCTTTTTTGAGCATCGGTTTCTATCTTTTTGTTAATCCCTCTTTTCTTATTGAATTTCCCTGAAAGCAATGAAAATCCAGAGCTAACAATAATTATTCCCCCAGCTATTCTGAGTGCGTCAATGCTAATTCCAAAAAAAATCAAAACATATTGTCCTATAAAAAAAGAAATTATCAGAATGGCAAATACATTAATTGCGGTCCATAAGGAGATTCTGGAGCGTTCCTGTTTGGTGTCATTTTGTGTGAGTCCCACAAATATTGGAACAGTACCTATAGGGTTTAATACCGAAAAAAGAGCAGCAAAGAGATAGATAAAAAGATCCATATTTTTCTAATTTAATGATGCAAAAATACTCTTTTTTTCATGCTATGAAAGGTGTAAATGTTAGGATATTGTTTTGATTACTTTTATAACTAAACCTAATAATTGCTAAACTCATGGACCTTTTGATTACTTTTGCAAAATATAATTACAGAAAATGATAAAAAACAAAAAAACGCTGGTTCTTGGGGCGTCAACAAAACCAGCTAGATATTCCTTTTTAGCAATTGAAAAATTGGTTGATAAAGGGCATTCTGTTCTTGCGATTGGTCAAAATGCGGGTGAAGTAGCAGGAATAAAAATCCAGACTAAGGCTATTCCTTTAAAAAATATCGATACGGTTACACTATATCTTAATCCTTTGCGTCAGCGTGATTATTACAATTATATTGTTGAGGCGCAGCCAAAACGTGTTATTTTTAATCCAGGTACTGAAAATCCAGAGTTCTATCAATTGTTGAAATTAAATGATATCAAAGTCGAGATAGGATGTACATTGGTTATGTTGGCAACAAATCAATATTAGTTTTTTAGGAGCTATTTACTTCGTCAGTTCGCTTCGCTTGTGTCTAGCTGTTCGCTATATCTTTCCCGTCCTGAACTTGTTTCAGAATCCTGAAACAAGTTCAGGACGGGAAAGGATGCCACTGCCTCTCGAAACTTCGGGATGGGCTAAAACTAAAATCGCGTTTCAGAAGTAGCATTCTTGCTAATCAATAACAATCCAATAAAAGTGATTAGTCCGTTTACGATAATCAGTTCGTTGTCGAAAACATACCCAAAAAATAACATTTTCGAATTTTCGCTAATTAGGAAAGTTACAGCAGGTGATAAGAAACAAATTATTGGAACAAATTTGTCTTTAACAGTCTTTGATTTTACAAACAATCCAAAACAATATAATCCCAAAAGCGGACCGTATGTATAGGAAGCAACCCTAAAAATCATTCCTACTACGGAACTATCATTGATAGCATTAAAGAAAATAATGACCAGAAACATCAAAAACGAAAAGGTAATATGAACAAAATGTCTTGTTCTAACTACATTTGGTTTATTTAAATTTTTGGCTTTATCCATACCTAGAAAATCTACACAAAAAGAAGTCGTAAGTGCTGTTAAGGCCGAATCGGTTGTGGCAAATGTTGCAGCTGTCAATCCCAACAAGAAAACAATCGAAGGAATTAATGCCAAATGGTGGAAAGCAATTTCGGGGAAAAGTAAATCAGTTCTGGGTTTTCCAGTAACTAAATCCGTTGGTACTTCAATTCCATTTTTATTGGCATAAATATAAAGCAAAGCACCTACACTGAGGAAAAAGATATTGATCAGTACAAATATCCCCGTAAAGGTGAACATGTTTTTTTGTGCTTCACCAATGTTTTTGCAACTTAGGTTTTTTTGCATTAAATCCTGATCTAAACCTACCATAGCAATGGTTACAAATATCCCTCCCAGGATTTGTTTCACAAAATGGAACTTACTCGACACAAAATCCTCAAAGAAAAATACTTTAGAATAATTGCTATTTTTTACTTCTTCAAAAGCTTGAAAAATATTGAGATTTAGGCTTCTGCAAATAAAGAAAATTGTTAAAAAGACAGAAGAAACTAAGAAAAATGTTTGTAGCGTGTCAGTTATGATAATTGTTTTTAAACCGCCACGATAGGTGTAAGCAAATATCAAAGTCAGTGAAATCAAAACCGTAACGGCAAAAGGAATTTCATAAAAATCAAAAACATAGCGTTGCAAAACAATCACAACCAGATACAATCGAAAAGAAGAACCTATTGTTCGGCTTATCAGGAAAATTGTTGCGGCAGTTTTATAAGAATAAATGCCTAGTCGGTGTTCTATATAACCATAAATCGAAGTCAAATTCATTCGATAATACAAGGGTAATAGTACTTTTGCAATAAAGATAAAACCAATGGCATTACCTAATACAAACTGGAAATACTTGAATTGTTCTCCGCTTGGCGCACCAACTTCTCCCGGAACTGAAATAAAAGTCACTCCTGAAAGTGCTGTTCCAATCATTCCAAAGGCAACTAAATACCATTTTGAATTTTTATTAGCTTTGAAAAAAGCATCGTTTCCACTGTTTTTTTTGCTTACAGTATGCGAGATATAAAATAAAATACCAAAATAAACGATTATCAATAGTAGAATGGTGCTGGGAGTCATTTTGTATAAAGAATTATTTATGCCAAATTACATAAATAATCGTCATATTTTCAAATTATCTATCCTGAACGTTCGGGACAAATTAACTACTTTTGCATTTATGGAATTTTCTTCAAAATTAATAGAGAAAGCAGTTAACGAAATGTCTCAGTTGCCAGGAATTGGTAAACGTACAGCGTTGCGACTAGTCTTACATTTATTGAAACAACCCAAAGAACAAACGGGTTTTTTGTCTCAAGCTTTGGTAACGATGCGTGAGGATATTAAATATTGTAATAGTTGTCATAATATATCGGATAGTGTTCTGTGTGAAATTTGTGCTAACAAAAGCAGAAATCATCAAATCATTTGTATCGTAGAAGATATTCGAGATGTAATGGCTATTGAGAATACTGGGCAATTCAGAGGTATCTACCATGTTCTTGGAGGGAAAATTTCTCCTATTGATGGAGTAGGCCCTAGTCAGTTAAATATTATTACATTAGTCGAAAAAGTGAAATCAGGAAGTGTAAACGAAATTATTTTTGCGTTAAGCTCCACAATGGAGGGAGATACTACTAACTTTTACATTTATAAACAAATTGCCGATTGTGAAATAGTTATTTCAACAATTGCAAGAGGAATTTCAGTTGGCGATGAACTGGAATATGCTGATGAAGTAACCTTAGGTAGAAGTATATTGCATAGAGTTCCTTTTGAAAAGTCTTTTAAAAATAATTAATCCATTTAATGAATAGTCAGGCTTTTAAAATCGTAAATGAAAAGCTATATTTGTCGCTAAAAATATTGAAAATGAGAAAACCCAGACTCTATTTATTGCTAATTATTAGTGTGTTGTTTTCTTCTTGTATTTCAACTCAAGATTTAATCTATCTTCAAAAAAAGAATAACTCACAAGATGATGCTTCTATTGCTGTTGTAGAGTCAAAACCATACAGGTTGCAAACTAATGATGTTTTGAGTATTACCATAAAAGCAATAGATCCAAAATTGGTAGCTATGTTTAGTCCTTCAAATGACGGGTCTACTGGAGGTAAATCAGAATCAGGATTGTATTTTGATGGTTTTACCGTTGATGATCATGGAAATATTAGAGTTCCAGTCTTAGGAGAATTAAATGTTATTGGTTATACTCTGGATGAAATTAGAGTTAGAATTGAAAAGCAACTATTAGCGGAATATTTTAATAAAGAGGCGAATATTTTTGTTACCGTTAAATTAGCAGGTTTACGTTATACTATCAATGGAGAAATTGGTGGGCCTGGTACAAAAACATTATTTCAAGATAACGTAACTATTATGGAAGCTATTGCAAATTCTGGGGATATTACTATTACCGGTAATAGAAAAGCAGTTACTATCATGAGAAAAACGCCCACAGGTGTTCAAATGCAGGATTTAGATCTTACCGATATAAATGTGATGAAATCACCATATTATTATTTACAACCGAATGATTATATTTATGTAAAACCACTCAAGCAGAAAACTTGGGGAACTGGAAAAACAGGGATAGAATCGTTAGGCACAATTATTACACTGTTATCATTGGCTACGACTACCTTTTTACTATTAAAAAAATAAAACAGAGTTCAAAAAATGTTAGATATAAAAGATTTTTCGATTTTTGAAAATCAAGTCAGTTTTGACTTCAAGGGATTCTTAATAAAAATCGGAAGTTATTGGAAATGGTTTTTGCTGAGTTTACTGATTACTTTTACAATTGCCTACCAAGTGAATATTCGTAAAGAAAAAATTTACGGTATGGAAACGCTTATTGCAGTAAAGGAAGAAAGTAATCCTCTTTTTACATCCAATACCAGTTTAGTTTTTAATTGGGGTGGAACTTCGGATCAGGTTCAAACTATCTCAACCACATTACAATCCAGATCTCATAATGAGTTGGTTGTGGATAAACTACAGTATTATATTAGTTACTTAGTTCAGGGTAAATACAATATGGAAGATGCGTATGGTGCCGTTCCTTTCTATGTAAATATTGATAAATCAAAAGGTCAATTAGCAGGAAACCTTATTGGAATTAAATTTTTGAGTGAAAATGTATATGAAGTCAGAATTCCATTTGAAAATAAAAACGTTTCGTTAATAACCTATTCTAATAATTCATACAGTAATACTGCAGTTGAAACAGGTGATTTTGTGAAAAAATATAAGGTAGGGGAACAAGTAACGTTGCCTTTTTTGAATTGGAAATTACAAATAAATGATAACCCTGGTTTTTATAAGGGGAAAGAATATTTTGTACAATTTAATGATTTTAACGGAACAGTGTCTTCGTATAAAGGCATAAACATTAAGTCAGATGATAAAGGAGGTTCTATAATTACTTTGGGAATGCAAGGGACCAATAAGGCAAGAATGGTTGAGTATTTAAATGCGACTGTTAAGATGCTTATAAAAAGACAATTAGACAGTAAGAATCAGTTTGCAACTAATACAATAGCTTTTATTGATAGCACATTGATTGCTATGGAATCTCAACTAAAAGAAACTGGAAACGAGTTGAAATCTTTTAGAAAAGATAAAAACATGTATGATGTTGAAGATGGTGGAGCTAAGTTTTCGGAAAAAATTCTAGAATTTGATGTTACGAAAGATGAAGTAACACGTAAAATGGCATACTATAATTCGTTAAAGTCATACCTGAAAAATAGCGTTGATTATTCTAAACTTCCAGCTCCTTCAGTAGCAGGAATTGAAGATCCAAATATTATCGCAAATGTTTCAAGATTGATTGCATTGTCTACGCAAAGGTCTGAAATGGCTTATGCTGTGAAGAGCGATAAAATATTTAAGGATTTTGATAATCAAATGGAGGCGATAAAAAATGTTTTACTAGAAAATATTGCTACAGCCAAAGCTTCTTTGCAGTATGATTTAGCTATAGTAAGCAGTAAAATTAATGAAACGGAAAGTACGATCAAAAAACTTCCTGAAGATCAGCAAGAACTTATCAAGATTAAAAGAAAATACGATTTAAGTGATAATATTTACAGCACATTTCTTCAAAAAAGAAGTGAAGCTGATATTGTTAAAGCCGCAAATTTATCGGATATTCATTTTATAGATCCGGCAAAAGATGTTGGAGGAGGTCTTGTTGGTCCAAAAACATCTGTTAATTATGTATTGGCATTATTTCTGGGAATATTATTTCCGTTACTTTTTGTATTTGCTATTTTCTTTGTCAATAATTCCATTCAAAACACCGAGGATATAAGTAAGTCAACGCAAATTCCTTTAATAGGTGTCATTGGGGTAAATAAAGAGAATACTAATTTAGCAGTATATGATAAACCTAAATCAGCTTTGTCTGAATCTTTTAGGGCTATTCGCTCCTCGCTACAGTTTTTATACAAACAGCAACATGTAGATGGAGCTAAGACGCTTATGATAACATCATCGGTAAGTGGTGAGGGAAAAACATTTTGTTCTATAAATATTGCTACAGTATTTGCTCTTAGCGAGAAAAAAACGGTAGTTATTGGTCTTGATTTAAGAAAACCGAAATTAGCTACTGAGTTTAATTTATCCAATGAGGTGGGGATTGTGAATTATCTAATTAAGCAAAAAACAGTTGATGAAATCATAAATCATACCAATGTGCCCTATCTGGATGTTATTCTTTCGGGGCCAGTTCCTCCTAATCCTGCTGAAATGATTATGAGTGAAGGTATGAAAGAATTAATCGAAGAATTAAAGAAAAAATACGATTATATTATATTAGATACACCTCCAGTTGGTTTAGTATCGGATGCGTTAGAATTAGCTCAATATTGTGATGTTACCTTATATATAGTAAGACAGAATTTTACTAAAAAAGAAATGATTACATTATTAAACAACAGAGTTAAACGTGGGGAGTTAAATAATACCAGTATTATTTTAAATGGTTTTGAGAATAAAGCTAAATACGGTGCGGGTTACGGTTATGGTTACGGTTATGGCTATGGAACGTATTCAAATGGCTATCATGAAGAGGATAAACCAAAATCTATATTAGAAAAAGTATTAAATAAATTTCGTAAAAAAACGACATAAAAACGGTTTTTTTCTAAATTAAGTAAAGATGGGAGAAGAAGCAAAAAACACTATATTAATTACCGGAGGAGCAGGATTTATAGGATCTAATCTTTGTGAATATTTTTTATCTAAAGGACATGAAGTTGTTTGTTTTGATAATTTTGCGACTGGATACAGACATAATTTAAAAGACTTTATTAATAATGTTAACTTTAGTTTAATAGAGGGAGACATTCGCAATGCAACTGATTGTCAAAATGCGGTAAAAGGAGTAGATTATGTTTTACATCAGGCAGCTTTAGGCTCTGTGCCGCGCTCTATTATAGATCCAGTTACCACTAATGATGTCAATGTTTCTGGATTTTTAAATATGCTTGTGGCTTCTCGTGACGCCAAGGTAAAACGATTTATTTATGCTGCAAGTTCTTCCACTTATGGAGATTCTGTAGGGTTGCCAAAAGTTGAAGAGGTGATTGGGAAACCGCTCTCTCCTTATGCGATAACAAAGTATGTTAACGAATTGTATGCAGAAATATTCAGCAGAACCTATGGTTTAGAAACAATTGGATTGCGTTATTTTAATGTTTTTGGTCGGAAACAAGATCCTAACGGGGCTTATGCTGCTGTTATTCCAAAATTTGTAATGCAACTCATGCAATTGGAAAGTCCAAAAATAAATGGTGATGGGAACTTTTCTCGTGATTTTACTTATATTGATAATGTGATTCAAATGAATGAGTTAGCTATGCTTACAAAAAATCCAGATGCGATAAATACCGTTTATAATACTGCTTATGGTGATAGAAATACGTTAAACAACTTAGTTGATTATTTAAGGGAATTTTTATCTGTATATGATCAAAGAATAGCTTCTGTTGCAATAGAATATGGGCCAAATAGAGTTGGAGATATTCCACATTCTTTGGCAAGTATTGATAAGGCCAAAGCATTATTAGGGTATAATCCACACTATTCTATGCAGGAAGGCTTAAAAGAAGCAGTTAGCTGGTATTGGGATAATCTTAAATAAATATTTTCAGGAAAATTAAATCCATAAAATATATTACAAATTGAAAAATTTATAAAATGAAAATTACAAAAATTTGTTGCATCGGAGCAGGATATGTTGGTGGGCCTACAATGGCTGTTATCGCTCAAAAATGTCCGCAAATTCAAGTTACGGTAGTCGATTTGAACGAAGAACGTATAGCAGCTTGGAATGATGAAAATATAGACAATATTCCCATTTATGAACCTGGATTAGATAAAATCGTTGCAGAAGCCAGAGGTAGAAATCTATATTTTTCTACTGATGTTGAAAAAGCAATTGACGAAGCTCAAATCATCTTTATATCCGTAAATACCCCTACTAAAACTTATGGAAAAGGGAAAGGGATGGCTGCTGATTTGAAATATATAGAGTTGTGTGCAAGACAAATAGCCAGAATATCGAAAGACAATAAAATAGTTGTTGAGAAATCAACACTTCCGGTAAGAACAGCTGAAGCGATCAAGAGTATTCTTGATAATACCGGTAATGGCGTTCAGTTTCAAATTCTTTCCAACCCTGAGTTTTTGGCTGAGGGAACTGCTGTTCAAGATTTATTGAATCCAGATAGAATACTAATTGGTGGAGATTCTTCAGCAGAAGGTCAAAAAGCGATACAAGCACTTGTTGATGTTTATTCGAATTGGGTTCCTGCAGATAAAATATTAACAACTAATGTATGGTCATCAGAATTATCAAAATTGACTGCTAATGCCTTTTTAGCGCAACGAATTTCTTCGATTAATGCTATGTCAGAACTTTGTGAAAAAACTGGTGCCGATGTGAATGAAGTTGCCAGAGCCATAGGCATGGATAGTAGGATAGGGTCAAAATTCTTGAAAGCATCTGTTGGATTTGGTGGTTCTTGTTTCCAAAAAGATATATTGAACTTAGTTTACATTGCAAAATCGTATGGATTGAATGAAGTGGCTGATTATTGGGAGCAAGTAATTATAATGAATGATCATCAAAAAAGACGTTTCTCCAATAATATAGTCCAAACACTTTACAATACGGTTTCTGATAAAAAAATAACCTTTCTGGGTTGGGCTTTCAAAAAAGATACTAACGATACCAGAGAATCAGCAGCCATTTATGTTGCAGATGATTTGATAAATGAACATGCAAAAATTGCGGTTTATGATCCAAAAGTATCCAGAAAAAAAATTCTCTCTGACTTGGATTATTTAGAAACTAGAGCAGCTTCAACTAATGCAACAAGTATCCTTTCGTTTGACAGTCCTTATGAAGCCTGTACCGGAGCACATGCAGTAGCGGTACTTACTGAATGGGATGAGTTTGTACAGTATGACTGGCAACAGATATATGACTCTATGCAAAAACCAGCATTTGTCTTTGATGGAAGAAACATACTTGATGGTGCAGCTTTAGAGGCGATTGGTTTTGTTTATCAGGCGATTGGTTCATAAATTATGATGCAATTAGAGTTTAGCAACGTCATTAAGAATGTGCTGATTTTACTAATTGTTTTTTATAAATGAGGCTTAAAATAAAATACAAATAAATAAAGGTTATATTTTTATTTCAATACAAATGCAAGATGAATTGGTATGTGGTCTATACAAAACCTAAATGGGAAAAGAAAGTAGCGGAACAATTGAAAAAGATTGGAATAGAATGCTATTGCCCTTTGATTACACAAGTCCGCCAATGGTCTGATAGAAAAAAGAAGATAGAAGTGCCCCTTTTTAATTCTTATGTTTTCGTTCAATTGCCAGAAGTCGACAGGAATTTAGTGTTTCAATCAGCAGGAGCCCTACGCTATTTATTTTGGTTAGGAAAACCGGCAATAGTGCGAGATGAAGAAATCAATATTATTAAAAAAGGACTTGATGGTTCTGATACTTGTGAAGTTTCTTTGGTTCCATTTCAAGTTGGTGATAAAATTGAACTGGATTCAGGGCCATTTTCAACTCAAACTGCAATAGTTCAAGAGGTAAATAACACTCACTATATTCTAGTTTTGGAATCATTAGGGTGTGTTTTGAAAATGAAATTCAAGTAGAAAGAAGTTCAGTTATCTTTAATACTAAGAAGTGTATTTTTTATGCCTTTTTTCGAATCAATTCTGTTTTATTTTTTTTGAATAATTACATCTAATAATTCAAATTACAAACAATAGATTTGTTTAAGAGGGATTGTAAATTTGAGAGGGTCAGTTTTTGAAGAATCACTGTAATTTTATAATAAAGTGCTCTAAGTAATAGTATTATTCATTAAAGCACCTTTAATTGGATTTTAAAACCCAGTTTCTATTAGTCAAATTATTTAATAACATCTTTTTTTAACTATATGTTACCTAAAATTATGTTTTATTTATTTTAATTACATGTTGATTTATAGTGTGTTATGTTTTTGTGTTGTGTGAAAATAATAATTTTACAACATTCAAATATTAAAGCACAATAAAAGTACTGGTCTATATGTCTATATTTGCACACAAAAAAATATTTCGATTTCAACTCATTTCTGTGAGTTTGAAACGCGAAGCGGTGCATTAAAGTTAACATTAGCGAATTAAATTTTTTAATAAATGAGTTCAAATATAAAAATAGCAGTAATTGGTCTAGGGTATGTAGGGTTACCATTAGCGCGGTTATTTGCAACAAAATATGCTGTTGTTGGTTTTGATATCAATGCATCCAGAGTTGCGTCATTACAATCGGGTACCGATACTACTTTTGAAGTTTCTGATGCTGTATTGCAAAAAGTACTTCTTCAAGAAAGCAGTGATGCTATAGGTTTATATTGCTCTACGGTTATAGAAGATATTGCAGCTTGTAATTATTATATTGTAACTGTTCCCACTCCGGTGGATAAAAACAATCGTCCAGATTTAACTCCTTTATATAGATCCAGTGAAGCGGTTGGATCCGTTTTAAAAAAGGGAGATATTGTTATTTATGAATCTACGGTATACCCAGGTGTTACTGAAGAGGAATGTGTACCTGTATTAGAAAGAGTTTCGGGATTGCAATTTAACGTTGATTTTTTTGCGGGATATTCTCCTGAACGAATTAATCCCGGCGATAAAGAACATACTGTAGAGAAAATATTAAAAATTACTTCAGGATCTACTCCTGAAATAGGGCAACGTGTGAATGCGTTGTATCAGTCTGTTATAACAGCAGGGACACATTTAGCCCCTTCTATTAAAGTGGCTGAAGCCGCTAAAGTAATAGAAAATTCTCAACGGGACATCAATATTGCTTTTGTGAACGAACTGGCTAAAATATTTAATTTAATGAATATTGATACCCAGGCTGTTTTAGAAGCTGCTAAAACCAAATGGAATTTTCTGCCTTTTAAACCAGGATTAGTTGGAGGACATTGTATCGGTGTTGATCCCTATTATTTAGCACAACGGGCTCAAGAATTTGGATACCATCCTGAAATCATCTTAGCCGGGCGGCGATTGAATGATAGTATGGGTGATTATGTAGCTTCTCAAATTGTAAAGCTGATGATTAAAAAGGGAATTTCGGTTAATGGAGCAACGCTCTTAATGCTTGGAATTACTTTCAAAGAAAACTGTCCTGATGTACGCAATACAAAAATTGTTGATGTCATTGCTGCTCTGTCAGATTATGGAATTACCGTAACGGTATATGATCCTTTAGCCAATCCTATTGAGGTGAAAAAGGAATATGATTTAGTAACCACCAATGTATTACCCAATCAAAAATTTGATGCCGTAGTTTTAGGTGTTGCACACCATCAATTTCTGACTATTGATATTTCAAAATTGCAAAATAACATTAGCTTATTATATGATGTAAAAGGTGTTTTAGGAAATGCAGTTGATGGGAGATTATAAATAGTATAGAATTAAAGAAAGCAGATATAGCAGAGATTTAAAAGTAAAGTATGGAAAAAAAGCATTCAATTACGCATGTCATTCTTACCGGTGGAGTTGGGAGTAGGTTATGGCCTTTATCCAGAAAAAGCCAACCCAAACAATACCTTGATTTGTTTGATGGGAAATCGTTGTTTGAGATGACTGTGGAACGCAACCGTAATGTAGCAGATAGAATCATGGTAGTGGGTAATATTGATAATTGCCATCTCAGCAGGAAAGTGATGGAGAAATCGAATACTCCCTACGTAGACATCATTGAATCAACTCCAAGAAATACTGCTGCTGCAATTGCTTTTGCTGCTTTTGCTTCTGATCCGGATGATATTTTAATTGTAACGCCATCCGACCATATTATTGATGAAATGAAAAATTATGATTTGGCTATTCAAGAAGCTGTTGATAAAGCTTCAAAGGGGTATATTGTCACTTTTGGAATTGTTCCCACGAAGCCAGAAATTGGATATGGATATATTGAACGCAAAGGTGATGATGTGATTTCTTTTAGAGAAAAGCCCAACCAAGTTACGGCGAAAGATTTTATTGCCAAAGGAAATTTTCTTTGGAACAGTGGGATGTTTTGTTTTAAAGCTGGCGTCTTTCTGGAAGAATTAAAATCATTTAAACCTGAGGTATATGAAAAATCTAAAATTGCTTGGGAGAATAATACCAATGGAAATTTAGATTTAGAGTTGTCACTTGAAATCCCCTCTATCAGTATTGATTATGCTGTTATGGAAAGAAGTAAAAAAATAAAGGTTGTACCCTCCACATTCATTTGGTCTGATTTAGGTTCTTTTGAATCCGTTTATGATTATTTAGTTTCTATGGGGCATCCTGTTGATAAAAATGGCAATATGGTGATTGGGACTAATAATTATACCGCTTTTGTAGGATTAAAAAATACCATTTTTGTTTATACTGATACGGCTAATTTAATTTTGCATAAAGATAGTTCCCAAGACGTCAAAAATATATATAATGAGCTAGAAAGAGAAAATCCAGATTTGTTAAATTAAATAAAAATATGGACAAAGCGACTAAAATTTACATAGCGGGACATAATGGTATGGTAGGAAGTGCCATTTGGAGAGCGTTATCTGCGAAAGGGTATTCCAATTTGATTGGGGCCTCCAGTACCGAATTGGATCTAAGGAACCAACAAGCTGTCAAAGATTTTATGGCTAAAGAAAAACCTGAAGTCATTATTGATGCAGCTGCAAAAGTGGGTGGTATATTAGCTAACAATGATTTTCCGTATCAATTTATTATGGAGAATATGCAAATCCAAAATAATTTAGTCGATACTGCCTTACAGACAGGTGTAGAAAAATTTATTTTTCTGGGAAGTTCTTGCATCTATCCCAAATTGGCTCCACAACCGCTAAAAGAAGAATATCTGCTTACGGATACCTTAGAACCCACCAATGAATGGTATGCTATTGCCAAAATTACCGGAGTGAAAGCGTGTCAGGCCATCCGAAAACAATTTGGAAAAGATTATGTGAGTCTGATGCCAACCAATTTATATGGTACCCATGATAATTTTGATTTGAATACTTCACATGTTTTGCCAGCTATGATTCGTAAGTTTCACGAGGCAAAGGAAAATAATAATGCTCCAGTTATGCTTTGGGGTAGTGGTACACCTATGAGAGAATTTCTTTTTGTAGATGACATGGCTCAATCGGTAGTGTTTGCTTTAGAAAATAGACTGCCAGATTATTTGTATAATGTGGGGACAGGAGAAGATTTGACCATCAAGCATTTGGCTGAAACGATTCAAAAGATAACGGGACATCAAGGCGGTATCATTTGGGATGCTACCAAACCTGACGGTACACCAAGAAAATTGATGGATATATCCAAAATGCATGCATTGGGTTGGAAACACCAAGTGCAATTGGAAGAAGGAATCCAGAAAACCTATGACTGGTTTTTGGAAAATATTGAAAACGTAAAAAAAATAAAACTATAAATTGAGTACAGAAGGACTCGATTATTAAACAACAAAGTAAAATAATGGCTGCACAAAAAATAGCATTTATTACCGGAGTAACAGGACAAGATGGGGCTTACCTAAGCGAATTTTTATTAAAAAAAGGTTATATTGTTCATGGATTAAAAAGACGTTCATCGTTATTTAATACGGACAGAATTGACCATTTATACCAAGATCCACATGTGGATCACCGTAATTTTTTCTTGCATTATGGCGATATGACGGATGGGACTAACTTGATTCGTTTAATTCAAGAAATCCAGCCTGACGAAATTTATAATTTGGCAGCGATGAGCCATGTTGCAGTTTCTTTTGAAACACCTGAATATACGGGAAACGCGGATGGATTGGGAACTTTGCGTATACTTGATGCCGTTCGTTTGTTAGGGTTAGAAAAAAAGACCCGTATTTATCAAGCTTCCACTTCTGAATTGTATGGTAAAGTGCAGGAAGTGCCACAGTCAGAAACTACTCCTTTTTACCCCCGTTCTCCTTATGCTGTTGCTAAAATGTATGCCTTTTGGATTACTGTAAATTATAGAGAGGCTTATGGCATGTATGCTTGTAATGGTATTTTATTCAACCATGAATCTCCTATTCGTGGAGAGACTTTTGTAACGCGTAAAATAACCAGAGCGACTTCTAGAATTGCTTTGGGCTTGCAAGATAAATTGTATTTAGGGAATCTTGATGCCAAACGTGACTGGGGTCATGCCAAAGATTATGTACGCATGATGTGGATGATTTTGCAAGCAGATGAAGCGGAAGACTGGGTTATTGCAACTGGAAAAACTACCCCTGTTCGTGATTTTGTACGCATGAGTTTTGCTGAGGTTGGTATTGAATTAGAGTTTAAAGGAGAAGGAGTTGATGAAAAAGGGTATGTTAAAGCATGTGCGAATCCTGAATTTCAAATCGAAATAGGAAAAGAAGTATTAGCGGTTGATCCTAAATATTTCCGACCAACTGAAGTTGATTTATTGATAGGAGATCCTACTAAAGCAAGAACTAAGTTAGGATGGGAATGTAAATATGATTTGCCATCCCTAGTTAAAGACATGATGCAAAGTGATTTGAAATTAATGCAGAAAGACCAGTACTTGAAAGATGGGGGGTATACTACTTTGAATTATTTTGAGTAGATAATTATCTTACTTTAGTATTAAAACAAAAAATAATAAAAGAATTATTTTTGAAATATCATTCTTAAATTTAAAAATAAATTAAATCTGTTCCTTTTCATTAATAATGTAGGGGCATCGTTATTTTACAGTTTTTTAAAATATATTTAATAATTGAAACAGACAATCCATAAAGTTTACAATAAAGTTGGAATTAAAAGTGACCGCACTAAGAAAATCACAAGACATGTTCTTTTGTCGTTTATTTATAAAGGAGGAAGCATGGTGTCTAGTTTTCTAATAGTTCCATTAACCATAAACTATTTAGACCCCGAAAATTATGGAATATGGCTTACGTTGAGTTCTTTCATTGCCTGGTTTTCCTTTTTTGATATTGGTTTGGGCAATGGATTGCGTAACAAATTTACTGTTGCTAAGGCTAAAGGCGATTTAACTCTTGCCAAAGCCTACGTAAGTTCTGCTTATTACACCATTGGTAGTATTTGTTTGTTATTAACACTGGTGTTCTTTGGACTCAATTTTTTTATAGATTGGACACGTGTATTTAATGCTAATCCTGCAGCACAAAAAGAACTGGGAATTCTTATGCCTATAGTATTTGCTTTTTTCTGCTTACAATTGGTGGTAAAACTAATAACTACTATTTATACGGCAGACCAACACCATTCTATGCAGGGGAAAATTAACTTTTTTACATCCGTTGGATCTTTGTTGGTTATTTGGTTGATGACACATACAGGAGAGAGTTCCTTATTGGTTTTTGGTACTATCTTTTCTGCCTTTCCCGTACTACTACTACTGGGATTGAATGTATTTGCATTTTCAAAAACATACAAACAGTATAAACCGAGTCTTTCTCTATGGAAAAAAAAGTATCTAAAAGATATTTTTGGATTGGGATTCCTATTTTTTATAGTTCAAATTTCAGGGATAGTATTATATTCTACTGATAATATGATTATTTCTAATTTATTTTCTCCTGCTGAAGTTGTACCCTTTAATATTTCATATAAATATTTTAGTATTGCTACAATGCTTTTCAATATTATCGCAAACCCTTATTGGTCTAGTATTACTGAAGCCTATATAAAAAATGATTTTGAATGGATTAGAAAATCTATGAAAAACTTTAACAGAATGGCATTTGCTTTTATTTTTTGTGTTTTGATTATGATGTTTCTATCCAATATTTTTTATCATTTTTGGATTGGTTCCAAAGTCTATGTTACAAAATCTTTAACCATTTTAATGGGAATTTTTATAATGTCATCAATATTTGTGACACCATATACCTTTTTCATAAATGGTATCGGAAAAGTAAAAATTCAAGCTTTACAAAGCGTATTTTGTTCTTTAATCAATATTCCGCTATCCATTTATTTTGCTAGTAACTTAAAAATGGGAGCTGCTGGGGTCATTTTTGCAACGATAATTTGTTTTATTCCGAGTATGATTTTAGCTCCAATGCAGTATTATAAGGTTATTAATAATACCGCTAAAGGTATATGGAATAAATAATTCTAATTAATAATTTAAATTTTTTATAAAAAACTTAATGCAATTTTCTAAAACCAATTATCGAGTTTTTTCAATTATTCTATTTGGATTCCTTCTTTTTGGATTAAAAGAATTTGCTGAACTATTATATCATCCATTACAAAGTACTATTGCCTTTATCGGCTTGTTATTCATTTTTGTATCTCCATTTTATTTTAGATATAAGAGAGTTAATCTATTGAAGGGGAAAATAAGAATCGTATTCAATGCTTATTTATGGTGGACTTTTTTAATAATTATTCGTCCTTTTTTTTTAGGTCAAGATTATAGTGAAGATAGTTTGCATCCTTATAAGATCTATGGCTTAACTTCATATTTATTACCATTTATTGTTTTGCTAGGTACAAGCATCATTTCGCTACCAAAATTATTTAATATAATCTTTGTTTTCTCTTTTATAGGCTATATCTTTTTTGTGTTAAACTTTAGTGCAATGCAAGCAGTTGTGTTCAGTGGGGTAACATGGAATACAGATGGAGAAATTGGATTAGCCATGTTAGCTAATCAGTACTACTATTGGTTTAGTATTTCAAGTTTATCATTGTTGTGTTACGAGTTTGTTCCTCGTAAATATAGATGGGTTGCCATTTTCTCTTCGTTATTTATGATGTTTTTAATGACATATTTTGCTAGACGGAGTGGGATTTTTATGTTTGCTTTATATTTTTTAGGGATGTTTTATTTATATCTTGAGCAGTCAAAAAGCAAAAACCGTATTGTAAAGTTTGTATTTATTTTTGCACTCATTTCAATAGTTTTTATACTAGTACAAAATAATTCGAATTCTATTTTTTCAATTTTACTTAATCGAATTAACGAAGATACAAGGTCTGGGGTGGATATGGAATTAATTAAAAATTTAACTGCAGAAAACGCTTGGCTTTTTGGAAAAGGAATCGAAGGCACTTACAAATCGTCCTTCTTCGATGAGCCCAGATATACTCATGAATCCGGGTGGCTTTATTTTATTCTGAAAGGTGGAATAATATATTTAGTATTTTATGTTTACCTTTTGTTGCATGCTGCTTATATTGGTTTTTTCAAAACTAGAAATAGGTTCACTAAAGCTCTTGCTTTGTTTATGTTTTTTCATGTTGTTTTTTTAATCCCTTATGGATTGCCAAGTTTTGGTTTAGAATATTTTTTTGTATGGATTTCATTTGCTATTTGTGAATCATCAAATTGGCGTTTAATAACTAATGAGCAAGTGAAATTTTATTTTACTAAAACTTAACATGTTTAAATAAATTTATTTATGAAAGTACTGTGGTATTCGCACGTTTCAATGAAGCCAGTTGTAAACGGAAAATCCTTTTATCCAGGAGGTAATTGGATTAGTTCACTCAAAGAATTATTCGTTAATGATAAAGACATTGAACTTGCAATAGTATATTGGGGTGATAGCAATCTTGTTTTTAAAGATGATGATGGGATAAAGTATTATCAATTGAATGAAAAAAGAGCAAAGCTTGTAAATGTTTACAATGGTTGGATGCATAAAATTGGCAGTAAAAAACAAGTACAAAAACTTATATCACCAATTAAAGATTTCGCTCCTGACGTTATACATATATTTGGAACAGAAACAATGCTAGGAGAAATTACGAAGCATACTCATGTTCCTGTGGTAATTCATTTACAAGGAATAATAAATCCATATTTAAACGCATGGTTTTTTCCAGGTTTCAAAAAAACTTCTTTATTGAAGAGTTTAAATTTATCGTTATTAGCTAAAGGGCGTGGTCTTTTTCACAAGTACTGTTGCTTTAAAAAAATGGCTCAACGCGAATTAGACATTTTTAAAAATTGTTCAAACTTTATAGGGCGTACAAATTGGGACAAGTCCATTACAAAACTTTATGCTCCTCATGCTAATTATTATCATTGTGACGAAATGATTAGAAATGTTTTTTATAAAGCAAAATGGGAAATGCCTCAAAATGATAAATTAGTCATTGCAACAACTATAAATGCAGATATTTATAAAGGACTAGATTTAATTTTAAAAACCGCTGTTCTTTTAAAACAAAACGCAAATTTCGATTTTGAATGGAATATTTATGGGATTACACCCAATTCGGAATATGCAAAATTGATTAAAAATTTAGTTGGGATTAATTTTTATGATAATAATGTAATATTGAAAGGTGTGACTTTGGGAGAAGAACTGATGCAAGGACTATTACGTTCAAATTTTTTTGTTCACGCTTCTTATATAGACAATAGCCCCAACAGTATTTGCGAAGCTCAATTGATTGGTCTCCCCGTAATTTCAACAAATGTTGGCGGTATATCTTCGCTTATACAAGATGGAATTGATGGTTTTTTGGTACCAAGCAATGAACCACATATGTTGGCTTATAAAATTATTGAATTAACTATTGCCCCAACCAATTTAATGAGAATAAGTTCAAATGCCATTTCAACCGCACATAAAAGACATGATAAAAGCATTATAAAAAATAGTTTATTATCAATATATAAAGAGGTATCCTCAAAAGAGCTACGCTCCAATGTTTAATTAATTTATAAAAAAATTTATGCAAGACAACGAAGGTAGTACAGAGGTAAAAAATAATGTTATTCATACTTCATCAATTAGTATGACAAATCGATATGCCACTAATAAGCAAGAGATAGATCCCTTGATTTCAGTCGTCACTGTAGTATATAATGCTGTAATCACTTTAGAAGAAACGATTCTTAGTGTCATTAATCAAACCTATTCTAATATTGAATACATTATTATAGATGGAGGATCTACTGATGGCACTATTGAGATTATCAAAAAGTATGAACACAAGATTGCATATTGGATAAGTGAACCTGATAATGGGATTTATGATGCGATGAATAAGGGAATTGAAAAGGCAACAGGAGTGTGGCTAAATTTTATGAATGCTGGAGATTGCTTTTATGATTATAGTATAATCACTAAGTTTTTAGAAAACCTTAATCCAGATTCTTACATAGTTTTTGGAGATTCGCAAATGATATTGGAAACAGGAAATTACATAAGAAAAGCAATGCCTCCTTCTAATAAAAACCACATGCCTTTTGTGCATCAATCGGTTTTCTCTAAAACTAATCTTTTAAAAATCAATAGATTTGAAACAATCTACAAAATTTGTGCAGATCATAATTTTTTTTATACAGTCTATAATCTCGGATATAAGTTCCAGTACATACCAGTAATTATATCCAAATGCGACGCTATAAATGGGGTGTCTTCGAGTGAAGCTTTAAGTGATGTTATAAGGAAGAGATACGAAAGAGGTCATATGTATGGATTGCATAAAAAAAAAGGTTGGCAGATTAAGTTTATGATTTCAATTGTTGCTTTTGCCTCTAAAATGGGAATGAAAAAAATATTGCCACAAAGTGTTGTTTCAATAATTAAAAAAAGAAAACAGATGTTTTTAAATAAGGGTAAATTGTAAATGAGTTAAGTTACCTTTTAAGCGACAATAATGTTTAAATCGTAAAACATAAACTCGATGCCTTTTTAATAACTTTTTTATTTACAATAAATAAATGAATAATATAATAAAAAAAACACTCTCTTTTTATAGGAGAGGGATACGTAAAGTATATAGATTATGCGGATTAATCCCATCACCTTTAACACGAAAAGATAAAATTAAAATTGAAAATGAAATTAAAAAAAATACGATAATTGGAATCAATTCGGTACCAAGAAAAGATAAAATCATTGTCTCCCTGACCTCTTTTCCTGAAAGAATGTATGATATTCATTTTACATTACACTCTTTATTAAATCAAAATTTAAAACCGGATAAAATAATTTTATGGTTAGGTGAGGAGGAATTCCCTAACAAAGAAAAAGATATTCCTGAAATGGTGCTAAATATGAAACAAAATGGATTAACCATTAAGTGGTGTGAGGATATAAAATCATACAAAAAATTAATCTATGCATTAAATAATTATCCTCGTGACATCATAGTAACCGCAGATGATGATGTTTATTATCAGAAAAAATGGTTAGAACTGTTATACGAATCCTACAAAAGAGAACCTTTGAACATTCACTGTCATAGAGCAAGTAGAATACAATTTGATGACGCTAAAGATATTCTACCTTATAAGCATTGGCAATCAGAGATTAAAAGTAAATCGGCATCATATCTCAACTTTTTAACCGGCTGTGGGGGAGTGCTATATCCTCCAGGTTGCTTTTATCATGATGTATCTACTAAAGAATATTTCATGAAATTATGTCCTACCGCTGATGATATATGGTTTTGGGCAATGGTAGTATTAAATGAAAGAAAGGTCACAGTCGTTAAGAATAACATCTACGAAAATATTGACGTTAATCCTGAAAGAAGTAGGGGTAAGACAAATGAAAAGTCATTATTTAAAATAAACGTTCATGGAGAAGCTAATGACATACAACTAAAAAATCTACTTATTCATTATCCTAATCTACTTATTATCATTAATAAACGATGAATTCATGCCTAATTGCTTGGTAATATTCCAAATTCTTGTTTCTTAATCACAAATACAATCTAACTTTTGGTGACACTTGTTTTGAACTTTCAATTTATCTAGATCTCTAAAGCAAGTTTAATCTTAAGAAAAACCAAAAAAAATTTAAGCATCAACAAAATAAGAGAAAATATAGTTGTTATATAAACTTTGATACGTTTTCATTATCGGTTATTTTTTTGTAAGATTCTTGCTGTCAATGTTTTTTTACGAATTAAGAGGGCATGAAATTTAGACAATTTATAAAAATCGACAAAGGAGGTCATTTGGATAGCTCGAGCCGGATGCTATCTAGTATAAAAAAAGGTAAAAGATAGATTAAAAATGAAAATTTTAATGACATTGTCAACAATTATTTCGTTTTTCCTAACAACACCTATAAAATCAAGAATGCTTCAAAAGTGGAATAAGGTTGTTATTGGTAATACACACAAATATTATATCAAGAAATATCATAATACTAAATGCAAAAATTAGCCCCCATTGTCCTTTTTACCTATAAACGTCTTGATACCTTAAAGCAAACGGTGGCTGGACTGCAGAAAAATTATTTGGCAACAGATTCCGATTTATATATTTTCTCGGATGCCGCAAAAGGCAAACAAGATGCAGATTCAGTTAATGCCGTTAGAGAATACATTAAGTCTATTAATGGTTTTAAAATGGTTACAATCTATGAATCCCAATTCAATAAGGGGTTGGCTAGTTCGATTATTGAAGGAGTTAGTCAAATATTAAAAATTTATGAATCCGTAATTGTCTTAGAAGATGATTTGGCTAGTACCAGTAACTTTTTAGACTTTATGAATCAAACCCTTACAAATTATAAAGATAACGAAAAAGTGTTTTCTATTTCAGGTTTTTCATTCAATCTACAAATAGAGGAAAAATATGTGTATGATACTTATTTTTTAAACAGAGGATGGTCATGGGGTTGGGCAACTTGGGCTGATAGATGGAATAAAACAGATTGGGAGATAAAAGATTACAATCAGTTTGTTAAAAATAATAAAGCACAAAAAGCATTTGCAAAAGGAGGATCTGATCTAAATGGAATGCTAAAAAAACAAATGAATAATAATCTTGATTCATGGGCAATACGTTGGTTTTATAATCAATTTAAAATAAGAGGGTTAACTGTCTATCCGGTGGAATCTAAAATTCTGAATGAAGGATTTGGTATCAATGCAACTCATACAAAAGGATCTTCACGCAGATATGTACCTATCTTAGATACCGAAAATAAAAGATTATTTGATTTTCCTTCTAAAGTAGAAATAACAGAAACAGCCCAACAAAAATTTCAAATAAAAATGGGGTATTTATCTCGTTTAAAATCTAAAATCGAAACCTATCTCGGATTATGACATTAGTTAAGATTCTAAAAGCATTAAGAAATAAATACCTTGCTAAGATAAAATATCGCAAGTATTCAATAGGATATGGTTTTTATGCAGGAGTACGTGTTCGTCTTTGGGCCAAATCAACATTGGAGATTGGTAAAGATTTTTATATCGGTAGAGATTCTTTCATTGAGACCGATTGTATTATTGGTGATAACGTGATTTTTGGTAATCGAGTTGCAGTTGTAGGGAAATATGATCACCATTATCAACAAATTGGTATACCTATTAGATTAGCTTCTGCTATTCGAGATATCGATTACGCTTGGAAAGGTTTAAATCTTGTTACAAAAATTGGTAATGATGTATGGGTGGGATATGGTTCCACTATAATCCAAGGTGTTCAAATTAATGAGGGAGCTATTATTGCCGCTGGCTCGGTCGTAACAAAAGATGTAGATGCTTTTAGTATTTATGGTGGTAATCCTGCAAGAAAAATTACAAGTCGTTTCGAATCTACAGAAGATTTAGAAAAACATTGTGGAACGTTTTTTGACAAGTAAGTTTGAAATTAAATAAAAAATGAGTGAATTTTTTGAACGGATTTGCTTAAAATTATAGTAGAATCTAATATATTTATCAAGTTAATGACTAAATCAATACCCTCTATTCCATTAATGAACTATTCCATCTACAGTGGTGATTTAGAGGAATGTATTGCTACTGGCAAAACCCTAATCAATACGATCAACCAATATTCTTTTTGTATTGCCGAAAAAGATACTGCATTTAAAAAAGCGTTACAACAATCCGATATTCTATTGCCTGATGGTATGGCTATTGTAGCGGCGATTAAGCTATTAAATAGAACAAAAATAAAAAAAATTGCCGGTGCAGATATTCATCATCATCTTTTAGACAATTTAAACAAAAAAGGAGGAACTTGTTTTTATTTGGGTTCTTCTGAGAATACGCTCCATAAAATTGTAATAAGACTTTCTAAAGAGTTTCCTAATATCAAAGTACAGACCTTTTCGCCCCCTTATAAAACGGCGTTTTCTGTTGCTGAAAACAAGCAAATGATTGAGGCGGTCAATGCGTTTCAACCAGATGTTTTATTCGTTGGTATGACTGCACCCAAACAGGAGAAATGGAGCTTTGAACACAAAGAACAATTGGATGCCAAAATTATTTGTTCCATAGGAGCAGTTTTCGATTTTTATGCAAGAACCGTAGTTCGTCCGCATTCCTTTTGGATAAAACTACGGTTGGAATGGTTTATTCGTTTGGTAAAAGAGCCCAGGCGAATGTGGAAAAGATACCTATATTACGGACCTGTTTTTATCAAGTTGATTTTAGAAAAAAAAATACACTCTACTTTTTTTAAAAGTATTTCCTAATTTGCAAACTGTGAATCAGAACATGCAAAAAAATAAATAAAACCTATCTGTCTTTATATGTCACTTTTACAAGAACTAGCTGCTTACCGTTTTTCGCGTTATTTTAAACTTTGTTTTCTCCTGTGGGATATTGTATTGTTGAATGTAGCGATTATTCTTTCCTTTTTATTTCGGTATGATAGTTTAGTTCGTTTGGATTTGAAAGAAATTCAAACCATTTCCCTGTTATCGAATCTTTTCTGGATTGTTTTATTGCTTCGTAAAGATTCGTATCGCATCATTCGTATCGAACGAATTGAAATGATATTAATGCGAACCATCCGTATGATTGCTATTCATGTAGCATTGATTGTTGCCTTTGTCGTTGTTTTGAAATATAATGAAATTTCCCGTTTACGTTTGTCTTATTTCTATTTGATCTTTTTGATCTTGCTTTTTGTTTCCCGAGTGCTTTTTATGAAAGTGTTGAAGTATATTCGATCTCAAGGATACAATTTTAAAAACGTAATAATAATAGGCGCTAATGATACCGGTGAACACATGCGTAAGATTTTATCTAAAGATCTTACCTACGGTTACAGAGTGTTGGGTTTTTTTGATGACAGAGTGGATCCTTTTACTTTTATTTCTTCCCCAATTTTAGGTGGGTTTGATGCCATTGCAGACTTTATTATTAAAGAAAATGTGGATGAAATGTACGTTGCCTTGCATATCGATAATATAAAAATAATTAATCAGCTGACACAACTCTGTGAACGTTATATGGTGCGGATTAAGTTTATTCCTGATTTTCAGCTATATACTAAATCGCGTAAGGTTGAGATTAGTTTTTATGAAAATACTCCGGTATTAATGTTGCGTAAGGAGCCATTGGAGTTAACCTTCAATCTTCTTTTAAAAAAAGTATTTGATATTTGTTTTTCCTTTCTGGTTATCGTGTTGCTTTTTCCATGGTTGTTTCCCATTCTGATTCTCCTTATCAAGATGGATTCGTCAGGTCCTGTGTTTTTTAAACAAAAGCGCTCCGGAAGAGATAACAGGGCTTTTGTTTGTCTTAAATTTAGAACTATGAAAGTAAATGCTGCTGCGGATAAGAAGCAAGCCACTCTTGGGGATAAACGCGTCACTAAAGTTGGCGCATTGTTGCGCAGATCCAATATGGATGAATTGCCGCAGTTTTTTAATGTGTTTTGGGGAACTATGTCAGTAGTAGGCCCCCGTCCCCATATGCTGAAGCATACGGAACAATATTCAGAATTAATCAATAATTATCTGGTCCGTCATTATGCTAAGCCAGGTATTACAGGCTGGGCGCAAGTCAATGGTTTTCGCGGTGAAACGAAGGAGCTTATTGATATGAAGGATCGAGTGGATCATGATATTTGGTATATCGAAAACTGGAGCTTATTATTGGATTTGAAAATTATTTATCGAACGGTTTTCAATGTGTTTCGTGGAGAGGAGAATGCGTACTAGTTGGGTTGGTTTAATTGGTTAGTTGTTTAACCGTTTTATCGGTTAATCGTTCAATTGAGGAATCTGTCCCTGCTTTTCCATAAATAATACTAAAGAAAATTCAGGAACAAATTTCACGAATTTTATTCCTTAAAAAAAATTAAACACTAATTCGTGAGATTTGTGGAAATTCGTGGCTGAAAAATAATTGTAGTTTGCTTAGCCGACAATCCTATTTTCATTTATTCACGGTTAAAACAAATTCCAAATTCTAAAACTAGCAATTTTCACTGCTCTATTCTTCAAAAGCGGATTGCCTGATTGCTTCTTTTTAAACCTTAATATAACTTTAATGCCTATATTTGCTGCTTTTAAAATTAAAACCCTATGAACTATTTATTTTTAATAAAAAAAACAATCCCTTTGTTTTTTGTACTGTTCCTTTTTTCTTGCGCTTCCCGAAGAGATGTCGTGTATTATCAGGGTATTGATGATGCAACGCCTCAAGAAAAATCAAATTCGTATGAAATTAAAATGCAGCCGGATGATTTGCTGATGATTATTGTGTCTGCTGAAGATCCTGAAATTGCTATGCCATTCAATTTAAAAACGTTTAGCGTTTCAAATGCCAGTAAACTTGATATTGTTCGTGGACAGGAGACGGTTCAGTTGTATTTGGTAGATGCACAGGGTGCGATTGATTTTCCTGTTTTGGGTAAATTGAAAGTGAGTGGATTAACCCGATCCGAAGTCTTGAAAATGCTGCAAGATAAAATTGCAGTTTATATTAAGAGTCCTATTGTTAATCTTCGTGTCATGAATTTTAAAATTTCGGTGCAGGGGGAAGTTAATTTACCAGGAAGTTATCCAGTTGCTTCGGAACGAATTACTTTGATTGAAGCTTTAACAATGGCAAAGGATTTGACGATTTATGGCAAAAGAAATAATATTTTGATCATAAGAGAAATTGATGGGGTCAAATCGTATAATAGAGTGGATATTACCAAATCGGATTTTATTAATTCCCCCTTTTATTACTTAGCCCAAAACGATGTGGTTTATGTAGAACCCAATAAGAATAAAATAAATGGAGCTGCGATTGGTCCTAATACAGGAGTGATTATTTCTATTTCTTCTTTATTGATTACTTTGATTACATTGATTATTACTACTACAAAATAAATTATTGCATGGAAAATAATAGGTTTGACGACGATCAGGAAAATGATTTTCAATTAAAGGAAGTTTTAGATAAGTATATTGTACATTGGCAATGGTTCCTGATTTGTGCTTGTATTAGTTTATTTTTAGCTTTTTTGTATTTGCGCTATACTATACCTCAATATCAGGCTACGACTACCATTTTAGTAAAAGATGATAAAAAAGGCGGGATGCTTTCTGAATTGTCAGCTTTTGCTGATTTGGGTATGGGCGGAGGCCTAAAAAGCAATGTAGATAATGAAGTTGAAATTTTAAAATCCAGAACTTTAGTCGAGAGTACCGTAAAAAAGTTAAATCTTAATATTGCTCTAATCGTTAGAGGTAAGGTCGTTGATAGAGAAATTTATCAAAAAGCCCCAATTGAAGTCTATTTTGTTGATAAAACAGACCCATTTTACGAACATAATATAGATTTAAAGTTTACAGGCTTAACGTCCAATACGTTTGGATTGGAAAACGAATTAGTAAAAGATACCTCGAAGATAATCTTAAATGATAAAAAAGTATTTCGATATGGGGAATTAATACCTACGAAATACGGACGGCTTATGATAAATAAGTCAAAGTTTGTTGTGAATGCCCAAGACAAGAAGAAATCAATCAGTATTGTTGTCAGTCCTCTGGAGGATGCAGTAGAAGGTTTTAGAAAAGAATTAAAAGTGGAGTCTATCAGTAAAACGAGTAGTGTTGTCACCATTTCTATTACTGATGCTGTGGTCAAAAAAGCAGAGGCTTTCCTAGACAATATGATTCAGATTTACAATGAAGATGCAGCGGAGGATAAAAATTTTATTTCAGAAAATACCTCTAAGTTTATAGCGAACCGGTTGACGTTGATTACCCAAGAGCTGGACGGCGTGGAGCAGGATGTTGAAAGTTTTAAAAAGTCTAATAAACTGACTGATATCGAATCAGAAGCCAAGCTTTTTATAGAAGGTTCTAATGAGTATGAAAAAAAAGGCGTGGAGACTGAAATACAGTTGAACGTAGTTTCTTCCATGTTGGATTTTATGAAAAAAAGTACCAATGCTGATTTGCTTCCGAGCAATATTATTGCAGGGCAGGGCGATACTTCCGGATTGATCAGTTCTTATAATCAGTTGGTTTTGGATCGAAACCGTATTTTGAAATCAGCCACCACTGCTAACCCTTCGGTGGTTAAAATCGATCAGCAAATTTCCTCGTTAAAAACTACTGTTGCTGCCAGTTTATTGCGATTGCAATCCAGTTTGTCTATTCAAAAAAGAGATTTGAGCAGAAACGAAGGGATGCTGAATACCAAAATTGGGAAAATACCCGTTCAAGAACGTCAGTTTAGAGTCATTGCCAGACAACAAAAAGTTAAGGAAGAATTGTATCTGTATTTATTGCAAAAAAGAGAAGAAACCGCCATCTCTTTATCTGCCACAGAACCGAATGCCAGAGTTATTGATGCTGCAAAAGCGGAAAAAAAACCCATTTCTCCGAAAAAAAGCATCATTTATTTAGCAGGTTTGTTGCTAGGATTGTTGGTTCCTTTTGGGATTATTTATACGGACGATTTATTAGATACTAAAATTAAAAGCCGATTGGATTTAGAGGGTAAAACACTGATTCCTTTTATAGGAGATGTGCCTACCTCGGATAGTCCTTCTGAAATTATAAAATCAGAAAGCCGTACCAGTTCAGCAGAAGCTTTGCGAATTATTCGAACGAATCTGGAATTTATGTTGAGTAAGGTTCCTGATGGTTTAGCTAAAACTATATTTTTGACTTCTACTTTTCCTAAAGAAGGTAAAACGTTTGTTTCGGCTAATCTTGCCGCCACTTTTGCCTTATCCGGTAAAAAAGTGTTGCTGATAGGAATGGATATCAGAAATCCAAGGCTGGATGAATATCTAACTTTGCCTGACCGAGGATTTACGAATTACTTATCTTCCAAAGATTTGATTCTGGAGGATTTGATTGTAAAATATGATGGTTATGAAGATTTTCATGTGCTCCCTGCAGGTGTAATTCCTCCAAATCCTGCCGAATTGTTAATGAGTAAAAAGGTAGATGAGGTTTTTAAAACCTTAAAAACCCAGTACGATTACATCATAGTAGATACCGCTCCAGTAAGTTTAGTGACCGATACTTTATTGATTGCTAAAAATGCAGATTGTTTTATTTACGTAGCTCGCGCTAACTTTTTAGAAAAACGTATGCTTGCCATTGCTAACACCCTATTTAAAGAAAAAAAATTGCCTAATATGTGCCTACTTCTTAATGACACTGACTCAACTAAAGGCTATGGCTATGGGTACGGTTATGGTGTAAAAGTTAAAAAAGAACCTTGGTATAAAAAAATAATTAAGTTTTAAGTTTACCATTCTCTATTAAAAAAGTTTACAAAGTATTTTATTTTGTAAACTTTTTTTATTTTGACTTCAAGTTTTTTTAATTTTTTTTGAAGATCAATGCTTGAGCATCAACTTGGAAAAAAATATTGTTCTTACAGCGGGTTAGTGAGAATATATAAAGAAGTTTCCTGCTTTTTTTGTTTTCTATTTCCTGTCAAAAACATAGATTATCCTATATTTTTACTATAGCTTTGCAAATAAATTAAAAGAGTATGCTTCTTATGTGGCTTACTATTGCGAAGCTGTGCGGAGTTTTTAATAATTAGGGTAGCTATTGACTTAATAATTTAAAATAACGGTTAGTAGGTGACAAATTTGGTAAAAAGTAAAAATTTAGATTGAATATGAAAAAAATAATTACGGCTATTGTATTGTTTGTTGCTCTTTTTCAAACATCGACTCTTATGGCGCAAGATTTGCTTAAAAGTACAGACTTAAGCACCCTTAAAGTGGATTATTTATCGGATGCCGATATTGTAAAAATAAAAACACAGTTGCAATCGAATAATGTAACTATTGAACAAGCCGAGCCTATGGCTTTGGCCAAAGGGATGTCAGCAAGTGAATTTGCAAAACTGAAAGAGCGTTTGGCTATGCCGGCAACAAAAAATGAAGCAGTAAAAAAGGAAACTGACAAAACTGATGAAGATGATAGTAGAAAAACAGATACTTTTGGAAGAAAACAGGAAAAGATAGTCAACACTAAAGTTAAGGATTCGATTAATGCGCTTGTTTTCGGTTCAGAACTGTTTGATAACCCCACCTTGAATTTTGAACCTAATTTGAAATTGGCTACCCCGGTGAATTATGTATTGGGGCCTGGTGATGAATTGCAAATTAGTGTTTATGGAGTGCAGGAATTTAATGCCAGTGTGCCCGTATCCATAGAAGGAAAAGTGACGATTCAATATGTAGGGCAGATTCCGGTTTCGGGGATGACTATCGAAGCAGCAACCCAGAAAATAAGAGGAGCTATAGCCAGAGTGTACAGCACTGTTGCCTCCGGGCAATCGCAAGTAGGAGTTAGTTTGAGTCGTATCCGAACCATTCGCGTTACTATAATTGGAAGTAAACAACCTGGAAACTACTCTATATCTTCATTGGCTACTGTTTATAATGCTTTGTTTTTAGGTGGAGGCCCCGGAAAGAATGGGAGTTATAGAAACATCGAGTTGTTAAGGGGGAATAAAGTCTATCGCACTATTGATATCTATCATTTTTTGGTCAATGGCGATCAATCGGATAATGTGGGGTTGAAAGACAATGACGTCATCAGAATTCCAGCCTATATGCAACGTGTAAGTGTGGAAGGTCAGGTAAAACGTCCCGGGATATTTGAAATGAAAAAAGGAGAAACTTTTACTGATTTATTGTCTTTTGCCTCAGGATTTAATGAGTTTGCTTACACTGCATCCGTAAATGTATTGCAGAAAACAAATAAAGAGTTTAAAGTTCGCGATGTCAAATTCGAGGAATTTAATACCTATACCCCATTGTCAGGTGATGTTTTCAGTGTAACTAAAATTTTAAACCGTTTTGAAAATCGTGTCAAAATTGACGGTGCTGTGTTCAGACCTGATACCTATTCTTTTTACGAAGGAATGCGTATTTCTGATTTGATTGTCAAGGCTGACGGTCTTAAAGAAGATGCGTACGCCACCAGAGCAAAGATAATTCGTTTAAAACCGGATTTGACAACACAGATTGTCAACGTCAATTTGATTAAAGCATTAGATGGCGATTTAGAAGCAGATATTTCATTGCAGAAAGAAGATGTCGTAACGGTGTATTCTATTTTGGATTTTGTTGAGGAATATAAAATTACAATAGACGGTGAGATAAAAAAACCGGGAATATATAATTATTATGAAAATCTAACTTTGAACGATTTATTAGTTCAAGCTGGCGGATTAATCGGTTCTGCATCCAAAAGAGTTGAAATAGCCCGAATGATTCAGTCTGAGGAAATTGATGATGCCAATCCTAATAAAGCACAAATATTTAATATAGAAATTACAGCCACTAATAATGAGCAGGCCAGAAATTTTGAATTGATGCCTTTTGATGTAATTAATATCCGCAGGATGGCCGTTTATGATAAGCCAGAAACTGTAACTATAAGTGGTGCTGTTAATTACGCCGGTAAATATGTTCTGGCAAACAAGAAAGATAAAGTCTATGATATTGTTGAAAGAGCGGGTGGTTTAACCTCATTAGCTAATGTTGAGGGTGTTAAAATCAAACGACCAATTCAAGCCAAACAAATTGAAGCGGTAGAAAGTGTCGATTTGAATTTGGGTAAAAAGGACAGTATTCAAAAAAAATTGACCAAAAAATTAAAAGAAGATTTAAAATTTGCGACCATACCTGTAGATTGGAAATCTATTGTCAAAAACCCGAAAAGCAATACCAATGTTACCTTATTTCCTGGAGATGAAATAGAAGTGGCGATTTTCAATGAAGGTGTAAAAGTTACCGGTAATGTACTGTTGACTTCTGAGATTCCCTATGATAGAGGTAAAGGGTTTGGCTATTACCTGAATGCAGTGGGTGGAGTGGATAATAAAGGCTGGAAAAAGAAAGCCTATATCATTTATCCTAATGGTAAGGCGGCAGTAACAAGTTCATTTTTATTCTTTAGAAATTATCCGAGAGTAACTCCGGGTTCTCAAATTATAGTTCCTGAAAAACCAGAAGTAAAAAAGATGAGTACGGGTGAATTTGTAAGTATAGCAGGGGTATTGGCGAGTTTAGCGGGGGTTATTATTGCGATTTTGAGGTAGTGATCAGTTTTCAGTTTGCAGGTTAAAGTGGTCCGTGTACCGTATTCGGGGGTACCCTTCCTTCGACTTGGTCAGAATGACATTAGAGACGAATGAAAATAAATATGAGGCTTTTGTCGGCATCATTTAAAAGATACATTTCAATACAGTTAAATAAAATACAAGCGTAAAATCTTGATACAATGAATAAAGAAATACCTAATGACGAAATCTCGTTAAAAGAACTGATTATCAAGAGTAAGGAATGGTTCTCCTATTTAGTTTCGCAATGGAAAATTATACTATTGGCAGGGATTGTTGGAGCCGGTTTAGGTTTGGCCTATTCCTTTAGCAAGAAACCTATTTACACCGCTACTTTATCGTTTGCACTGGAAGATGAAAAGTCTGGTGGTGGACTAGGAGGAGCGCTTGGTTTGGCAAGTTCATTTGGTATAGATCTTGGTGGTGGTGGTGGTAGTATTTTTACCGGTTCTAATTTGACGGAGTTGTTCAAGTCACGAAGTATGGTCGAACAAACTTTGTTGAGTCCTGTTGGTTCCTACGACACAGGTATTTCTTTGGCTGAAATGTATATCCAAAATAAAGGATGGAGAGATAAATGGAGCGATAATCCTCAATTCAAAGACATTCAGTTTTTACCCAATGTGAAACGCAAATACCTTAGCAGAGTGCATGACAGTATTTTGGGTGTGATTTATGAGGATTTATCAAAAAATGGATTGTCCGTTGGACAAAAAGACAAAAAAATAGCGATTATAACTATTGATGTTTCTTCTACGAATGAATTGTTTTCCAAATATTTTACGGAAGCTTTAGTTAAAGAGGTGTCGGATTTTTATATCACTTCTAAAAGCAAAAAGGCACGAATGAATATGGATATCTTAGAACGACAAACCGATTCGATTCGGAGGGAACTTAATGGAGCCATTACTGGAGTGGCTGTTGCCAATGACAATACCTTTATGTTAAACCCTGCACTCAATGTGCGCCGCGCTCCCTCTGCCAGAAGACAGGTGGATGTACAAGCGAATACTGCTATATTAACTGAATTAGTTAAACAAACAGAGTTGGCTAAAGTTACCTTGCGTAAAGAAACACCTTTGATTCAAGTAATTGACAGACCTATTTTACCTTTAGCTAAAGAGCGTTTTGGTAAAGTCAAAGGGATTATTTTGGGTGGTTTTTTAGTGGGATTTTTGGTTTTATTGTTGTTGTCAATTAGAAAAATAATTAAAGAATTTTGATATGAAAATATTAATTACTGGAGGGGCTGGTTTTATAGGTTCCAATTTATGTGAGTATTTCTTGAACGTAGGATATTCCGTAATTTGTTTAGATAATTTTGCGACAGGTCATAGGCATAATTTGGACAATTTTATTAATAATTTTAATTTTAAATTAATAGAAGGCGATATACGTAATTTAACTGATTGTCAGAACGCTGTTGATGGAGTTGATTATGTTTTGCATCAAGCAGCATTAGGTTCTGTTCCTCGTTCTATTAATGATCCTATAACAACTAATGACGTAAATGTTTCGGGATTTTTAAATATGCTTACCGCTTCACGTGATGCAAAAGTAAAACGATTTGTATATGCTGCAAGTTCTTCGACCTATGGAGATTCTGTTGGATTGCCGAAGGTGGAAGAAGTAATAGGAAAACCACTTTCGCCTTATGCCATAACTAAGTATGTCAATGAATTATATGCCGAAATTTTCAGCAAAACATATGGTTTAGAAACGATAGGCCTTCGTTATTTTAATGTATTTGGAAGAAAACAAGATCCTCATGGAGCTTATGCCGCAGTGATTCCCAAGCTTGTCATACAATTTATGAATTACGAAAATCCTGTTATTAATGGTGACGGTAATTATTCAAGAGACTTTACTTATATTGACAATGTGATTCAGATGAATGAACTGGCTATGACCACTCAAAATCCGGAAGCGATAAATACTGTTTACAATACCGCTTTTGGAGACAGAACCACTTTAACACAATTAGTCCGTTTATTGAAAGAAAACTTGTCGGCTTTTGATGCTAAAATCAGGGATATTGAGGTTATACATGGGCCTAACAGAGCAGGGGATATACCTCATTCTTTGGCTAGTATTGATAAAGCTAAACTTTTATTAGGATATAAGCCTCAATATTCAATTCAAGAGGGTCTTAAAGAGGCCGTCACTTGGTATTATAATAATTTAAAATAATAGTATAAACTACCTAATGGTATAATTAGCTCGCTTTTGACTAATTATTGAGTATAAATTTGAAGTATGAAAAAAATTGCAGTAATAGGTTTAGGATACGTTGGACTACCATTAGCAAGATTATTTGCGACAAAATATCAGGTTGTAGGATTTGATATTAATCAAAATAGAATCGATGGATTGCGTTCTGGGACAGATAGTACTTTAGAAGTTTCAGACGCTATTTTACAAGAGGTTTTGGTGAATGGATTTTCAGGACAAAACGGCTTGTTGTGTTCTTCTTCACTAAACGAGATAAAAGATTGTAATTATTATATTATAACTGTTCCTACACCTGTTGATAAAAACAATCGTCCAGATTTAACTCCACTGTATAAATCGAGCGAAACTGTTGGTAAAGTTTTGAAAAAAGGTGATATCGTCATTTATGAATCAACGGTATACCCTGGTGTAACAGAAGAAGAATGTGTACCTGTTTTAGAAAAAATATCCGGATTGAAATTTAATGTTGATTTTTTTGCGGGTTATTCTCCTGAAAGAATCAATCCTGGGGATAAAGAGCACACGGTAGAAAAAATTTTAAAAGTTACTGCTGGTTCCACTCCCGAAATTGGTGTTCTAGTTGATGATTTGTATAAAAGTGTCATTATTGCTGGAACCCATCTAGCGCCTTGTATTAAAGTTGCAGAAGCCGCTAAAGTAATAGAAAATTCACAACGTGATATCAATATTGCTTTTGTAAATGAATTAGCTAAAATATTTAATTTAATGGATATTGATACCCATGCTGTTTTAGAAGCAGCAGGTACAAAATGGAATTTTTTACCGTTTAAACCTGGATTAGTGGGAGGACATTGCATAGGAGTTGATCCTTACTATCTAGCTCAACGTGCCCAAGAATTTGGATACCATCCTGAAATTATTTTAGCAGGTAGAAGATTAAATGATAGTATGGGCGATTATGTAGCTTCTCAAGTAGTGAAGTTGATGATTAAAAAAGAGATTGCTATAAAAGGCGCTAGCTTGTTGATGTTAGGTATCACCTTTAAAGAAAATTGTCCAGATGTGCGTAATACTAAAATAGTTGATGTAGTGAAAGCATTAAGCGACTACGGAATTCAAGTCACTATATTTGACCCGATGGCAAATCCTTCTGAAGTAAAACATGAGTATGGTTTAATTACAACAAAAATAGTACCGGACAAACAATTTGATGCTATTGTTTTGGGTGTAGCCCATAAAGATTTTTTAGGTTTAGATTTTAATAAATTGAAAAGTGACAAGGCTATTGTGTATGATGTAAAAGGAGTTACAAATGGAATTTCAGACGGTAAATTATAAAGCCCACAAATAAAACAACAGATTTCAAATGAAATTTTTATATCTTTTATTGTTGTTCTTTTGGGTATTATTGCTAGAAAACACCTTAGGAGAAAATGCAATATTATTTAAAATATCCGATGGTTTAGAAATTAGAGCATCATTAATTATAAAAGCCGCATTTTTTTTTCTTAATTGTATTTGTATTTATAAACAAAAGAAAATAAATAAGTGCTTTGTCTTTATAGGTATATTTCTTTTGTTTTTATTACTGTCAACTTGCTACACATTACTATTGAATGCGTCTTATTTTTTAAGTAGTTTTTCACAATTTATTCATTTTTTTTTAAACTTCAATATTGTATTTTTTGTTTTTTTATATGTAAAAAATATAAATCAAATGTTTTTTTTCATAAAAGGATTAACTTATTTTGCTTATTTCAATGCCTTTTTAGTTGTTTTATCTTATTTTTTTCCAATATTATTTTCTGGTTTCGAAGCGAGTACTTCTGATGATGGAGTTACTCGATCATTTGGTTTAATGGGAGACGAGGTTAGTTTGTTTCTGACTTTTTTTCTTTATGCAGAGCTGGTAAAAAAAAATAGATATGGAATGTTTATATTTTTAGCGGCTATAATATGCACAGGGGGTATAGGTGCAACTATTACCACAGCTTCTTTGTTTTTCTACCATTTTTATAAAAACCTTAAGTTGAGCCAGTCATTAATTATAAAGACTGGTTTGTCTGTATTCTTATTTCTTTTTTTTCTGATCGTATTTTCCAGTCAATTACAGCAGCTTTCTGTTGTTTCCAGAATTAACCAAAACCTTTCTGGATCTGAGGAAGGTACTGGGCAATTGCGGGTTTTGTCGTTGTTAAATGGTTTTGAGATGTTTATGAAAAGGCCTTTTTTTGGGGTAGGATACGGGTCTTATAATCAGAATGTTATGGCTGGTTATAGTGGTTTGATTGAAAGTGCGGGAAATGTAATGTCTGAAAGTACTGCGGGTAATATTCTTGGCTCGACGTATAATCCTTTTTTACAAATTGTTTGTGAGGCAGGTTTAGTGGGATTGACTTTTTTTATATATCTAATAGTTAATTTCTTGAAATTATTAAAAATTAAATTAGAAACTAGTTCCATATTAGTTCAAAATTTTAGAGAAGCTTCCTATGGGTGGTTATTAATTTTTATTATAACTTGTTTGAGTGCTAATTGGTTTTTACCAGCCTCTTTTCTATTGTTGTTAATATTGACTTTAGTAGGCTTGAATTTAAAATTAAATAATTTATATAAAAAATAGTTTTTCTATAATGTTAAAAAAAATAAGCCAAATAGCTTCTTGGAATATTTTGTCTGCATTTTTAAATTTCGGACTCAATTTTATTTTAGCCAGACAACTAGGAAATGCTTTTTTTGGTGAATTTTCTCTATATAACGCCAAAATAGCTTTGTTAGGATTGATTTTTATAATTATACCATCAAATTTTGCTGTTGTTAGATTTCAAGACGAAAAAGGATTTAAAACTATTTATTTTTCTTTTTATGTTTTTGGAACCTTTGTTTTTTTATTATTACTTTTTCTTTTTTACGGAATAGGATATTTAAATCTCCCTATATATTCTATGTTCCTCTATAGCTTTCCAATGTTTTTTCTTAATTTTTTTGATTGTGCATTACAGGCAGACAATAAATTGAAACAATATTTCAAAATTCTATTTATTATATCGATTACGAAGCTTTTGATTTTTTTAGGAGCTTATTATATCGGATATATACATGGTATGAATGAAGTCGTTTTTGTAATTGGTATTGGAAATACTCTTTGTATGATTTGCTTAATTCTTAAATACCGAAAAACTTATTTTTCGGATATTATGTTTCTAGAGACTATACGTTTTATTATTGTTAATTTTAATAATTTCAAAGGCTATTATTTTAATAATATTATCAAAAGTTTGGCAGATAATTTTTTTATTTTTCTATTCAATGGAATTTTAAATAAAAGCCAACTTGGGTTATTCTCTTTGTTCATAAAGGCACAATCTTTTAGTTTTTCTTTGTTCAGAATACTAGAAGCTTTTTTAATAAATAGAAATAATAATGATGCCCATTACGAGAAAATTAATAATAAAAAATACTTCTTAGGAATATTTTTATTATTGGTGACTTTTTTGATTTCTATTGTATATATGTACTCTTTGAACGCTAAGATATATTTAATAGAGTCATTCTTGATAAGTGCATGTGCTATTTCTTATTTGGAATTACTAATGATTAGATCTCAATTAATACTTCACTACGATAATAAGTCGATAAACATTACTATGATTATAGAAATGTCTGTTATGTTTATTTTTATGTGTCTAATGAAGTTATACTTCATTCAAGGGACTGTTATTATCTGTTTGTGTTTTGTTTTATTTTCATCAATTTTCAGAGTGTTATTATTGAAAAAAATTATTAAAAAATAATTATGTTAAGTTTTATTGAAATAATTATCGTGAAAATTAAATACCGAAAAATTGTTTTCCAAAATGTTGGAAAGAACTCGGTATTTAAACTTTGGAACAGTAGTTTTATTTATCCAGAGAATATTTCAATTGGAGATAATGTGTATGTTGGTCCTGGCGCCTATTTTGATGCGACCGGAGATTTAGTAATTTGTAATGGAGTTATATTTGGCCCGGAAGTTACTATTTATACCAGATCACATAATTATGACAGTACTTGTTTAGAAGCCTTGCCTTTTGATCAGAAAATGGTTGTTGCTCCTGTAGTAATAAAGGAGTATGTATGGGTGGGAACAAAAGTAATTATTTTACCAGGAATTACTGTTGGTAAAGGGGCTGTTATAGCTGCAGGTGCTGTGGTTACAAAAGATGTCCCAGAATATGCGGTAGTTGGAGGAAACCCTGCCAAGGTTTTAAAATATAGAAATAGAGAGCGTTTTGAAGAGTTGGCGAGTAGTCAAGAACCTTTTGTCTACAATAAAAAGGGGCATGGCAAAGAATTTATTACTAAGGAAAAATTATTGAATAAGTAAAAATGTCAGACAAAAAATTAATATACATACTGAATCACTATTCAGAAAATAGTAGCCAGCATTTTTTTCATGTTCTCAATTTATTAGAAGAGATAGCACAAAACGGAGTTAACATAAATTTAATTATTGAAAAAACAGAGGGGAAACCAATCGTTAATAATTCTAATATTAAAGTTTTTTGTTTAAAGAAAATCGGAATTTATAGATTATTTGAGTTATATGGATTGATATCTCAAATGCAACGAGAAGGATATAATAAACTATTTGTTAGGATTACTAATTGGGGAGCTATCATGGCTATTTTAAATTCATTTATTTCCAAATTAGAAGTGTATTATTGGCATAGCGGTACGGTTTTCGAATTTGATAATGAACAGAAGTTTAGTTTGGATAAAGTTAAATGGTATTTAAAAACTAGATTGCCTTTCAATTTTATCAAGCGTTTTGTTACTTTTTTTGTAACCGGTCCTGAGAGTATGAGAGAATATTATGTCAATATGGTTGGGATCAGCGATGATAAAATTAAAGTCTTATATAATGACATTGATACTTCAAGGTTTTATAAAGTTGAAAAACAAAAAAGTGAGACTATTAAAAATGAATTAGGTATTGCAAGTGATAAAAAGATAATTTTATTTGTGCATAAATTTTCGCCAGTAAGGAAATCAAAATTATATGTGAGTAATTTTATAAAGCAATTTTATAACGAATCTCTGTTGCAAAGTTATTTGTTTTATTTTATTGGAGACGGTAAAGATAAAGATGATATTGAAAAAGAGGTAAAAGCAATGGGTTACGAGGATAAAGTTTTTTTTTTAGGTTCTTTACCAAATGCAATAGTACATCAGTTCTATCAAATTGCAGATATTTTTATAAATCCAACTCATGCCGAAGGTTTCCCTCGGGTATTAATAGAGGCAATGGCTTGCGGGCTTCCAATAGTAACGACCAATGCTGGTGGAATTAAAGATATTTTAGGTGAAAAACAACTTGATTTTATGTCTGATATAAATGATTCGAATGGTTTTGCAATTAATTTGGTAAAGCTTGCTAAATTAGAGTCTTCGGAGTTGAACCTAATAAGAGATGAAAATTTAGAAGAAATAAAAAAATACAGTACTCAAAAAGTGGCCTTAATGTATATAAAAACTATTTTTAATGAGTAATTTACTTCACCTATCTGCTAACATATATCATGGGATAAACAAAGCAGATCATAATTATAAAATTTGGAATGAGTTGGCAATGGACTTTGATAAGTATTATTTATTAGCAAGATCTTCCAAAAATAAATTTGAAACATTTAGGGAGAAAAATATTACTTTAATTTTAATTCCCAAAATTATAAATCCTGCACGTATTTTTATTTTAACAAGTTTTTTAATTTTTTTTTACCTCAAAAAACTAAAAATTACCCATATCCTTTGTCAAAGTGCTATTTTTGGCGGAACAGCTGCTATACTTGCAAAAAAAGTATTTAATATACCTGTTATGATAGAAATTCATGGTGAAGAATATTTTCGTATCATGAATATTCAAAAAAGACATTTGAGATTACTATCTAAATTTTTAATTTCAATTTATAAAAGTGCGGACAAAGTGAGATCTTTAAATCCTTTTATGACTAAAAAATTATATGATTTAGGGATTAGCGATAATGTAGTTGAGATTTATAATCGAGTAAATTTAGAATTATTTAATCAAATTAAATCAGACTATCACCTACAAGATGATGTATTGAAACTTGTTTCAGTTGGAAGATTTGTGAAAGAAAAAAATTATGAAAATTTAATCAAATATTTGAGTAAATCACCATTGCAATATCATTTGACTTTAATAGGTGGAGGGGAGTTAAGTGATAATTATACCAAATTAATAAAGGAATTAGAACTTCAAAAAAATGTAACTCTGATAGATTGGATTGATCAAAAAGATTTTATAAAGATATTAATTAACAGTGATATTTATATTCAATCTTCTGTCAGTGAAGGTATGCCAAGAACTATTGTAGAAGCCATGGCTTTACAAATGCCTATTATTTCAACAAAAGTTGGATCTATTGAAGGAGTAATTGAGAATGATACAAATGGTTTGTTAGTTTCAACAGATGAAGAAGAAATTATTAGAACAATTATGAAAATGGGCAGTTCGGAAATACTGCGTTCAAAATTAGCAAAACAAGCACGAAAGGATGTTATTGAAAAATATGAATGGAATTCTGTATTTAATAAATACAGAAACGAAATCATTTCAATGAAATGAAAATATTAAGATTTTGTTTGAAAACACCGCCTATTAAAGGAGGAATGGAAGCGCATATTTACCATTTGACAAATGAACAGATAAATGATGAACATGATGTAACCGTAGTTTTTAATGCTGGAGAAAAGGTTTCAGTTCAGGATATTAAAATTTCCAGAATAAAATGGTTTGCTATAAAACCTCAATTTATAGGAGTGTTAATGTTCGGAGCAATTTCAATATTCGATTTATTAATAAAAAATAAAAAATTTGACATTGTTCATGTTCATGGAGATTGGAGTGCAATATTTATTGGAAGATTAATAGTATTATTTGGAATTGCCAAAAAAGATGCTTTAACTTTTCATGGAGGAATACAAAATAATTTTTCTCATCAAAAATTACTTCCCTTTTTTTTAAAAAAGGTCTTTGTTACTTTTGCTACAGGATATGAAAGTTATCAGTTTTTAAAAAAATATAATTCAAATACACATTTCCAACCAAGTGGTGTAAATCCCTTTTTTTTTGAGACAAGAAATAAAAAAAAGGAAGATAAGAAATATGATGTAGTTTCTGTGGCTAATTTTTTCCCGGTTAAAAATCAAAAATTTATTTTAGAAATTGCCGAAATATTAAAAGAATATTCGTTTATATTAGTTGGTGATGGTCCTACACAATTAGATGTTGAAACCATGATTAAAAAAAGAAATTTGTCTAACGTTTCTTGTGTAGGTTTTAAAGATTATGAAGCCATAGCAGTTTTGATGTTCGAGTCGAAGGTTTTTCTATTAACTTCTTTAGAAGAAGGAACTCCAACTTCTATGATGGAAGCAATAACAATGGGACTACCAATTGTTATTTCTGATGTTGGAGGTATTTCAAATTTTATTGGAGAGGCAAATGGAAGTGTTCAAAAAGAGTTTAACCCAGAATTATATTCTGAAAAAATAAGAGAATTAATAGAGGATAACACTATGTATAACACTATGAAGGAAAATAATTTTATTTTTTCAGCACGGTTTGAATGGAGTTCAGTGGCAAAATTTATAACTTCAAAGTATGAATAGAATTAAGATGTTGCATCTTATTACAGGATTAGATGTTGGGGGAGCAGAAAAAGTAGTTTTTGATTTATCACGTTCATTAAAAGCTCTAGGCCATGAAGTCTTTGTGATAGGAATTAGTGACAAAGATCGCCTTAGAGAATTATTTATAGAACAAAATGTTAATGTTAGAACACTAAATGTTGTAAAAACTGTACCATCTTTTATTAGGGGCTGTAAAGAATTGTATGTTTTTATTAAAAAAAATGATATTAAAATCGTTCATGCCCATATGGCGCATGCTTTAATTATGTCCGTTTTAATAAAGTTAGCTATTCCAAAACTTAAAATTGTATTTACTTCTCATAACTTCAATTTAGGCTCTAGTATGCGGGAAATAATAGTAAAAGTATTTAAGCCGTTTAGGAATAGTGACATAATTTTCTCTAAAAATATGCAAAAAAGTATATACAAGAAGGATGCTATAATTATTCCTAATGGAATAGATACTTTGCAATATGAATTAGACGCAGAGAAGAATGCTGTATTTACTTTTTTATGTATTGGTAGAATAGAACCCGTTAAAAATCATAAATATTTAGTTGATATCGCTGTAGCATTACAAAAAGAGTTTGAATTTGAAATTCATATTGTTGGCGAAGGCTTTCTTAAAAAGGATTTGATAGCTTACATAAAGGAGAAAAATGTAAATTCAAGATTTAAGTTTTTAGGATATCGAAAAGATATAAATGTAATTTGTAATCAATCTCATGTGTTTGTTTTGCCTTCATTATGGGAAGGACTTCCAATTTCTTTACTTGAGGCGGGAGCTTCATCAATGCCCGTTATATCTACACCGGTAGGAAGTATCCCAGAATTAATAGACGATAGTGCGGGTTATTTGGTTGAATTAAATGAGTTTTTAGATAAAATGAAATTCGTATATTTTAATTATAACGACGCTATAATTAAGGGCAAACAATTAAGAGAAAATATTAAAGATAAATATGACTTAAATCATATTGTTGATGAACATATCAAGGTTTATGAAAAACTACTATAGATTGACTATAAAAATTTTAAGAATTTGAGAATTTAATTTTGAAATTATAAAATGAAAAGAGATAAAGTTCTCCATATAATTACTGTTTCTTTTGTTATTAATCATTTTTTTGGGAAACAATTTTTTTATTTAAAAAATGAAAGTGGTAATGAGTATCATTTAGGTTGTACTTCATCTAAAGAATTTTTTGAACTGTCAAATGAATTAGAATACATTCCTTTTGAAGTTGAGATAACAAGGTCAATCAGTCCTTTGAAAGATGTTAAAGCAATAATTAGAATTTATCAATATATCAAAAGGAATAATATTACCAAAGTTGTGGGGCATACACCAAAAGGAGGAATGGTAGCCATGATTGCATCCTTTTTCGCAAATATTTCTGATCGTATTTATTTTCGTCATGGAATAATATATGAAACCAGCTCAGGAGCTAAAAGAATTTTGTTAAAAAACATTGATAAATTGACCGGTTTTTTTGCGTCAAAAGTAGTTTGTGTAAGTCAATCAGTAAAGGATATTAGTGAAAAAGATAAGTTAAATAATCCTGCTAAAAATGTAATTTTAGGTTTAGGGACTTGTAATGGTATTGATACTGAAAACAAGTTTAATCCCAGTAAAACAGATGCTGCTAGTTTAAATATGTTAAGATCTAAATATGCTATTTCCAGAGATGATAAGATAGTAGGGTATGTTGGTCGTTTGGTAAAAGATAAAGGAATTGATGATTTGATTCAAGCTTGGGAAATAGTGAAGTTAAATTACTCAAATGCAAAATTATTATTAGTCGGCCCGATCGAACAGCGAGATTCTATATCGGATTATTCTAAAAATAAAATTTCAGAAGATCCATCTATTATTTTTACTGATTTTGTTATTGATGCTTCACAATATTTTTCGCTAATGGATATTTTTGTTTTGCCAACTTATAGAGAAGGATTCCCAACAGTAGCTTTGGAGGCATCATCGATGAATCTGCCTGTCATTATTACAAAAGCTACTGGTTGTACAGAATCCATTTTAGTCAATAAAACGGGTTCATTTATAACTCATGAGCCTATAGATATAGCAAATAAAATTTTATATTATTTGCAAAATGATGGGGTAGCATTAAAGCATGGTAAGCGAGGGAGATTATTTGTTCAAGAAAATTTTGAACAAACTAAGATATGGAAATTAATTTCAGAGATTTTGAAAATTTAAAATGGATATAATAATAACAGGATCTACAGGATTTGTAGGAACTAATCTTCAAAATTATTTGAAGACTTCACATGAGATACGCCCTTTGAGTGTTCGTTATTTTTCCCATCAGCAAATTGATTTGGAAACGGATGCCATAATTCATTTAGCAGGTAAGGCGCATGATTTAAAGAATGTATCCAATCCTACCGATTATTACGAAGCCAATTTTGAATTGACCAAACAGTTGTTTGATTCTTTCTTACAATCGAGAGCTTCCGTTTTTATTTTCATGAGTACAGTAAAAGCTGTGGCTGATGAAGTAAAAGGTATATTGACCGAAGACGAAATGCCAAACCCTAAAACGCATTATGGTATTGCGAAACAGCAAGCGGAGCAGTATATTTTATCTCAGGAATTACCATCCGGAAAAAGAGTGTACATCTTACGGCCTTGTATGATACATGGGCCAGAAAATAAAGGGAATTTGAATTTACTCTACCAAATAGTTTCCAAAGGATTACCTTGGCCATTAGGGGATTTCCAAAATAAGCGTTCTTTTTTAAGTGTCGAAAATCTTTGTTTTGTGATACAAGAACTAATAGGAAATGATAAAATCCCTTCAGGAGTTTATCAAGTTTCGGATGATAAGTCGTTATCAACCAATGAACTTATTCAGTTAATAGGGAGTAGTTTAGGAAAAAAATATTGGATTTTTAATATACCGTCCTCCTGGATTAAAGGTGCTGCAAAATTGGGTGACTCCTTGCATTTGCCGCTTAATTCAGAACGTTTGCAAAAGCTGACGGAGGATTATGTAGTAAGTAACCAAAAAATTATAAAAGCAATAGGCAAACCCTTGCCGATTGATTCGAAAGAAGGATTGTTAAAGACCTTTCAATCATTTAAAAAATAAAATTAGAAATGACAATTGAAAAAACACCAATACAGGATTTAGTAATCATTACTCCTAGAGTTTTTGAAGACTCAAGAGGGTATTTTTTTGAAGCCTACAATCAAGCTCAATTTCATGAAAATGGAATTAACTATCAATTTATACAAGACAATCAGTCTTTCTCTAAACGTGGGGTGATTCGCGGATTGCATTTGCAAATTAATCCTTTTGCGCAAGCTAAATTGGTACGGGTCTTGGAAGGAGAAATTCTTGATGTGGCTGTAGATTTACGTAAAAATTCCACTACTTATGGGCAGCATTTCAGTGTTGTTTTAAGTGCCGAAAATAAAAAACAATTGATGGTACCTCATGGCTTTGCACACGGTTTCTCCGTTTTGAGTGAAACGGCTTCTGTTATGTATAAAGTAGATCAATTGTATCACAAGGATAGTGAAAGAGGTATTCGCTATGATGATCCTACTTTGGCCATTGATTGGCAAGTGAATCCAGATGAAGTAATTGTTTCTGAAAAGGATTTGATATTGCCAAATTTTGACCAAATTGATTGGACCTTTGTATAATATGAAAAAAATATTAGTAACAGGGGCAAACGGGCAATTGGGTTCGGAATTGAAGGTGTTGTCCAATAATTATCCTCAATTTGAATGGATATTTGCAGATAGGACCCAAGTTTCACTAGATGATTTGAAGGTGTTACAAAACCAGTTGGAGGTGATTTCTCCAAATGTGATTTTGAATTGTGGTGCTTATACTGCCGTTGATAAAGCGGAAACAGAACAAGAATTAGTGGATGTTATTAATCATTTGGCTGTTGGGATTATTGCCCAATATGCTAAAGATCATTCTGTAAAACTCATTCATATTTCTACCGATTATGTTTTTGACGGTACCTCATCTGTCGCATTGACAGAAGAAGCACTGACGAAACCTGTTAATGTTTACGGCGCCAGTAAAAGGGCAGGTGAATTAGCTTGTTTAAAAGCAAATTCGGATGCAATTATTATCAGGACCTCTTGGGTTTACAGTAGATTTGGAAACAATTTTGTGAAAACCATGCAACGTTTGTTACAAGAGCGCGATAGTATTGGAGTGGTCAACGATCAGATTGGTTCTCCAACGTATGCTGCCGATTTAGCTCAGGCCTTGATGGACATAGTAACGGCCCAAGAGTGGATGCCGGGAATCTATAACTATTCGAATGAAGGTGAAATCAGCTGGTATGAATTTGTTTTGGCCATTCAGGAAATTAGCGGCTATATTTGTGACGTGAGTGGTATTCCCTCATCGGCTTATCCTAGGCCTGCAAGACGCCCTGCCTATTCTTTATTGGATAAAAGTAAAATTAAAAAAGCTTATGGGATTAGTGTCCCTGATTATACCGAAAGTTTAAAAAAATGTTTAAATGATATAATTTCCGATTTACCTCGCCCTAAAGAATGAAATTAAAAAAGAGAACATACAATTTTCGGTTTGCCCCGCCCCTAAAGGGAGCCGAAAATCCAGAACTTCTATTTTTATTTAAGAGAAGCATCTTTTGTAATTTATTTTTTGGGACCTTCAGAATTTTGGGGTAAACAAAAAATTAATTTCGGGAAGTTTTTTTACTAAATAAAATAAATCCAATCCAATGTAAAAATATATAATAAAATGAAAAAAATCTTAATCACAGGTGGTGCCGGTTTTATTGGGTCTCACGTAGTACGACTTTTCGTTAACAAATATCCTCAGTATCAAATTTTTAATTTGGATGCGCTGACTTATGCAGGGAATCTCGAAAATATTGTTGATATAGAAAAATCACCCAATTATACTTTTGTAAAAGGAGATATCGTTGATGCCACATTTATCGACCAGTTATTTGCTGAACATCAATTTGACGGTGTTTTACATCTAGCTGCTGAATCTCATGTGGATCGTTCTATCACAGATCCGTTATCTTTTGTGAAGACAAATGTTATTGGAACCATGAATTTGTTGAATGCAGCGAAGGCTACTTGGCAAGAAAATTATGAAGGGAAGCGCTTTTACCACATTAGTACCGACGAGGTTTATGGTAGTTTAGGTGCCGAAGGATTATTTACCGAAATCACTGCTTATGATCCTAACTCTCCTTATTCCGCTTCTAAAGCCAGCTCAGACCATTTTGTAAGAGCGTATGGTGAAACGTATGGTTTGCCTTATGTATTGACCAATTGTTCCAATAATTACGGACCATTTCATTTTCCTGAAAAATTGATTCCTTTATTTATCAATAACATCATTCAAAACAAACCTTTGCCTGTTTATGGTGATGGCAAATATACCCGTGATTGGCTTTTTGTAGAAGATCATGCCGTTGCCATTGATCTGGTTTTTCATGAAGGTGTAAACCATGATACGTATAATATTGGGGGTTTTAATGAATGGCAAAATATCGATTTGGTTAAATTGCTTTGCAAAATAATGGATGAGAAATTAGGAAGAGCTACTGGAACATCAGAGCAATTAATTGCATATGTAAAAGATCGTCCCGGGCATGATTTGCGCTATGCCATTGATGCCACTAAGATAAATGAAGAGTTGGGATGGAAACCTTCAGTTACTTTTGAGCAAGGATTAGAAAGAACCGTAAATTGGTATTTGGAAAATCAAACCTGGTTGAATAATATCACTTCTGGGGAATATGCAACTTATTACGAGAAACAGTATAATTAGTATTCAGATTTCAGTGATCAGGTTTCAGTATTTCGTTTATGTGAAGTATAAGTCAAAAGTCAAAAGATTATTTTAGTATAAAAAAGCATACCCTTCGCGATGTATAGTCTTAGGGGTCAAAAAAGTCAATATATGAAAGGAATTATATTAGCCGGAGGTTCCGGAACCCGTTTGCATCCGTTAACGCTTGCTATGAGCAAACAAATGATGCCTGTTTATGATAAACCTATGATTTACTATCCGCTATCGACTTTGATGATGGCAGGTATAAGCGAAATATTAATTATTTCTACACCGCATGATTTACCTAATTTCAAGAAATTATTAGGTGATGGCTCTTCTATTGGCTGTAAATTCAGTTATGCGGAACAGGCTATCCCTAACGGATTAGCACAAGCTTTTGTTATAGGGGAGGAATTTATCGGAAAAGACAGCGTAGCACTAGTCTTGGGCGATAATATTTTCTTTGGATCCAATATGGATGAGTTGTTGCAATCCAATACCAATCCGGAAGGAGGGGTTGTTTTTGCTTATCATGTTTCTGACCCTGAACGCTATGGTGTTGTTGAATTTGATGCTAATTTCAAAGCACTTTCCATAGAAGAAAAACCATTGGAACCCAAATCTAATTATGCCGTTCCCGGTTTGTATTTTTACGATAATTCAGTAGTAGCAATTGCCAAAAATATCAAGCCAAGTGCTCGGGGTGAATATGAAATTACCGATGTGAATAAAGTATATTTAGAAAAAGGAGCTTTGAAAGTGGGTATTTTAAGCAGAGGAACCGCTTGGCTGGATACCGGAACTTTTAATAGCTTAATGCAAGCCGGACAATTTGTTCAGGTTATTGAAGAACGTCAAGGATTGAAAGTAGGTTGCATCGAAGAAATTGCCTGGAGACAAGGTTTTATTAGTGAACAGCAATTAAAAGATCTGGCTGAGCCTTTGAAAAAATCGGGTTATGGTGAGTATCTTTTGGGATTATTGAAGCATAAGTTGTAAGAATTTTAGATGGCTGTGTTCAGGTTTCAGTGTTCAGTGTTCAATACTCAGGAATAGATTTCAGATCGCATTAATCAGATAACAGCTTAGATATAGTTTAAAACATGATATATATTGCATTAATTATATTGTTGGTTGGTATTGAGCTTTTTTATTTTAAAATAGCAGATAAATACAATATCATCGATAAGCCCAACATCAGATCTTCCCATACTTCTGTTACTTTAAGAGGTGGTGGGATTATTTTTCCAATAGCGATTAGTATTGCTTTTTTTTTGGGTTATGTTTCTTGGCCTGTAACACTTGCTGTGGTATTGGTTGCCGTGGTTAGTTTTGTTGACGATATTAAACCTTTATCTCAATTACCGCGATTTGTTTCACATGTAATTGCGGTTGGTTTGGTTTTTTATGATTTACACTTGTTTTATGAATCTTTATGGGTGCTTCCCATTGTATTTGTATTACTGATCGGTTGGGTTAATGCTTTTAATTTTATGGATGGTATCAATGGTATTACTGTTTTGTATGCAGTAACAGCTATAATTAGTTTTTCTTTTTTACCGACTAATGAAGCCAGTTTGCCATTATTAATTACAATGGGATTATCTTGTTTTGTTTTTGGACTATTTAATGTTCGAAAAAAGGCTAAAACTTTTGCCGGTGATGTGGGCAGTATTAGCATGGCATTATTTTTAGGTTATTTCATGATAAAAACGATTATTGATTCGGGACAATTAGGGTATATTTTATTCTTTTCTGTTTATGGTATTGATGCCATTATCACCATCGTTAATAGATTACTTAAAAAAGAAAATATTTTTCAACCACACCGCTCCCATTTGTATCAATATTTAGCCAATGAAATGGGGTATTCCCATATTTTGGTAGCCTTTATTTATTCGGCATTTCAATTGGTAATCAATGTGTTGGTTATTTATATGAATACTAAGGGTTATCTCACTTTGTTTTTTACGGGTGCGTTTTTATTAATACTGACTCTTATTTATCTCTTTGTTCGGAAGCGTGTCATTCGTAAAATGATTCTAAAAAATTCTTAGTTAGTGATTGTCATAAAATCGAGATGTATTGGTTTTACAAATTGTTCTCGATACAATTTTATAAAAACGCTGTCGCTAATTTATAAAATCACTCGAACTGACGGGAATTGGAGTTTTAGATGTTTTTGAGATAATTTTATAAAAACGCTGTCGCTAATTTATAAAATCACTCGAACTGACCCTTCGATAAAAACTCAGGGCAGGCTATTGCTGTTGCGTGGTGGTTTTGGTTTTTTACAACTTTTCTCGATACAATTTTATAAAAACACGGTTGCTAATTTATAAAATCACTCGGACTGACTAAAATTATCATCAAAAATTGATTACACCCAGCAGGTAGTATCACTATAATTGCTGTATTTTTTTAATTTTTAAAAGATGCGTAAAAACAGAATTTGGCTTTCCTCGCCTCACATTGGAGGCAGTGAGCAGCGTTACATACAAGAAGCATTCGATTCTAATTGGATTGCTCCAGTTGGGGCTAATATAGCTAATTTTGAGCATGATTTAGAAACTTATTTGGGTTCCGGTCATGTCGCTGCTTTAAATTCAGGGACAGCTGCGATTCATTTGGGATTAATACTTTTGGGCGTTCAGGCGGGAGATACGGTCATTTGTCAGAGTATGACTTTTGCAGCTTCAGCCAATCCTATTTTGTATCAAGGAGCAACTCCTATTTTTATTGACAGCGAGCCGGAAACCTGGAATTTATGTCCCATTGCTTTGGAAGAAGCTATTATTGCAAGTATTGGTAATGGAAAAAAACCAAAAGCAATACTAACAGTCCATTTATATGGCGTTCCTTATAAAATTGATGAAGTACGAATAGTTGCCAATAAATATTCTATTCCTATTCTTGAAGACAGCGCCGAAGCTTTGGGAAGCAGTTATAAAGGTCAAAAATGTGGTACTTTTGGAGATATAGGTATTTTCTCTTTTAATGGGAGTAAGATTATAACGACATCCGGAGGAGGAGCGATTGTAACCCATACCGCAGCACTAAAAGACAAAGCTGTTTTTTTAGCTACTCAAGCCAAAGATAATGCTCCTTATTATCAGCATAGTGAAGTAGGCTACAATTATAGAATGAGTAATATTTGTGCCGGTATTGGCAGGGGACAAATGGAAGTTTTGGAAAATCATATTGTTTTGAGAAGGAGGATGCATGCGTTTTATGTTGCATTATTCAATGATATTGAAGGAGTTACTGTTTTTTCGGTTCCGAATTCGAATTATTTTGCGAATTATTGGTTGAGCACCATTCTAATCAATCCTTTGGAAACGAATGGAATTACCAGTGAGGATTTAAGATTGGCATTTCACGAAGAAAATATTGAATCCAGGCCTTTGTGGAAACCGATGCACCTGCAGCCTATTTTTCATAACTATCCTTATTATGGTGCTACAATTGCCGAAACGCTGTTCAATACGGGGCTTTGTTTGCCATCCAGTTCTAATCTAACCCAAGAGGATTGTGCCGCTATTAAATCGGTTGTTTTGAAAATATTTAAAAAGTAAAAAGAGACCAGAACTAAATGAAATATAAATTTTTACAAAATTAGATTAGCGGAATTTTCATGTTTTATTATGGTTATAATTGAATTGGTTTGATTAGTTTTCTTTTTTCAAATTATTTAATAGTATTTTTGTTTAACTGAAAAGCTATAATCTTATAAAAAATATAAATTTTGAGTACTACTAAAAACTCTGGTTCCACGTCGGTAAACTCTAATTTTTTTTCAAGAGAAAACTTGAAATTCAGCATTCATAACTTGAGCTATCTTCCCAGATGGATTATTGTTATGATGGATTTTTCCATTTTAGTTTTTTCGTTTTTTTTTACTATTCTACTATTTAAAGGGACTGGATTAGATTACATTGTAACCCCACATACTTTTCGGTTTATAGCCGGGTTTTTTGGAGTTAATATTTTCTTTTTTTGGTTGTTTAGGACTTATTCTGGAATTATTAGGCATTCCTCTTATATTGATGCGGTAAAGCTTTTGTTTTCGCAAATGGCGGTGCTTCTCCTATTTCTTTTTTTTAATTTTTCTTATGAGCTGTTGTATGGACAGAAGGCTTTTTTAAATACGGCTATTTTTATCAATATCGTCCTCTCTTTTTGCGGGTTATTTTTATACCGTGTGATCATAAAACAGACTTTTGAACTTTATTTTTCAGATCAAGGAACAAATAAATTAATACGAACCATTATTTATGGTACTGATGCCAATGCCATATCAGTTGCGAATGCTTTAAAATTTGAAACTCCTTCCCGTTTTAAAATTGTTGGGTTTGTAGATAAGAATAACCAAAATGCCACCAAACGGATGTTGGATTTACCAATTTTGGTTAAAAAGAAAAAATTACCGCCATTAATGCGCTCTGTTAATGCACAGGCTGTTATTATAGCAGATAAGAGTTTGTCTAAAGAGGAACAATTAATCATTGTTGATCAATGTTTAGAATTCAACTATACAGTATACACGGTTCCTTTGATTTCGGATTGGGAAAATCAAAAAGAGATTTCACAAAAAGTAAAAAGTATTCAAATTGAAGATTTGTTGGAAAGAAAGCCTATTGTTTTGGATAGTAAATTAATCTCTAAGCAATTAAAAGATAAGACAATATTGATTACCGGTGCAGCAGGATCTATAGGAAGTGAAATCGTGCGTCAGGTATTGATTTTCAATCCTAAGACAGTAATTATCTTGGATCAAGCTGAAACGCCTTTGCATCATATGTGTTTGGAAATGAAAGTTTTAGGTTCTGATTCTGCGATATATACCGTCATTGCCGATGTAAGAAATAAAGAAGCCATGAATAATGTTTTTAGGTTGCATCAACCTCAAGTTGTTTTTCATGCCGCAGCTTATAAACACGTGCCCTTAATGGAAGAAAATCCTTCTCAGGCCATTTTGACCAATATAGAAGGGACTAAAAATCTTGCTGATCTTTCCTGTTTTTATAATGTGAAAAAATTTGTGATGGTATCTACTGACAAGGCTGTGAACCCAAGTAATGTAATGGGAGCCAGTAAGCGAATCGCTGAAAAATATGTTCAGTCGTTACAATTTAAAAATACGAATACCATAACGAAAAATACCACGAAGTTTATTACCACTCGTTTTGGAAATGTTTTGGGTTCCAATGGATCAGTAGTGCCTTTGTTTACCAAACAAATTGCTAAAGGTGGTCCTGTTACGATTACACACCCTGACATTATTAGGTATTTTATGACCATACCCGAAGCATGTCAACTGGTTTTAGAAGCCGGAGCTATGGGTAATGGTGGAGAAATTTATATTTTTGATATGGGAAAACCCGTTAAAATTATTGATTTGGCTAAAAAGATGATTAAATTGGCCGGATTTATCCCAGATAAAGAAATTAAAATAGAGATTGTAGGATTAAGGCCAGGAGAAAAATTATATGAAGAGTTGCTTAACGATACTTCAAAAACGTTGCCTACCCATCACGAAAAAATAATGATTGCAGAAGAAGTTTTAGATGAGTTTGAAGAATTAAATACTGATATTAATGAACTAATAGCGATTGCAAATAACTTTGATAATGATGCTATTGTGTCTAAAATGAAAAAAATAGTGCCGGAGTTTAAAAGTATGAATTCTGCATTTGAGTTGTTAGATAAGTAACAATTTCTTCTATAACGGTTTGCTCAAAAAAAGGGTACAAAGAACTATTCTTTGTACCCTTTTTTTAATTTAAAATAGTGCTCAATTTGAACTTATACTAATGATGAAGGTATAGTTTGTACAACGGTTCTCGATACAATTTTATAAAAACGCTGTCGCTACTTTATAAAATCACTCGAACTGACGTGATGGTTGTTTCGTGGAAGTTTTTGGTTTTATAACGGTTCTCGATACAATTTTTAAAGCTAATTGTGTCGTTTATTTAGGAATATTGTCTTAGCTTTAAAAATCACTCGAACTGACGAACGTGAGGTTGAGAAGATTTTAAAAAAAGATGTACATGAAGCAATCGTTTGTTTATATTTTAAAGTGTTCAAATACTAGTTATTATACAGGGGTTACCAGTACTTTGACAAGTAGAATCTTTAAGCACAATACAGGATTTTATCCTGATTGTTATACCTTTAATAAAAGGCCTTTGGAATTAGTTTTCTATTGCGAGTTTACTGATATTAATTTGGCAATTGAAACGGAAAAACAAATTAAGAAATGGTCAAGAGCTAAAAAAGAGGCACTAATAAATGGTGATTTTGATAAATTGGTTAATCTGGCAAAGAAAAAATTTTAGTAATTTGTTTTTTAATTACTTAGAGTGTTTTGAGGCGGTTCTTGGTAACTTTACTTCATCCCGACACTTCTGGATTTTGACTTATACAGATAGGTTTGAAAGTACGAATTTTTTAAGTCAAAATGTATCGAGAAGTATGGGTATACAACGGTTCTCGATACAATTTTATAAAAACGCTCTCGCTATTTTATAAAATCACTCGAACTGACGAACGTGAGGTCGATACTCGTGAAGTGTTAGGATTGTAAAACGCTATCGCTATTTTATAAAATTACTCGAACTGACGAATGTGAGGACGATACTCGTGAAGTGTTAGGATTGTAAAACGCTATCGCTATTTTATAAAATTACTCGAACTGACGAACGTGAGGTCGATACTCGTGAAGTGTTAGGATTGTAAAATGCAGTTGCTACTTTATAAAATCACTCGAACTGACGAACGTGAGGTCGATACTCGTGAAGTGTTAGGATTGTAAAACGCTATCACTACTTTATAAAATCGAACTGACCCTTCGATAAAAACTCAGGTCAGGCTATTGCTGTTTTGAGAAGTTTTATTTCTAAAAAACGAATTATTCAAACTTGAAAAACTGATTGTTGGCAATTATTTCTTTTAGTGGTGCTGTATCTTTTATCTTTGTTTTTTGGTTAAAAGAAGCAATGTGGCTGTCATGATGTACATCAGAACCCACATAATTATACATTCCTTTTTGTAGCAATTGCTCTGCTATTTTAGTGATTTCAGTGCCATAATAACCAACAACTGCCAATAAGTTTAACTGAAATAAACAACCTGCTCTTTTTAGTTTTACGTATTCATTAAAATTGTTATGGTAGAATAAATAGCGCTCTGGATGTGCTAATACCGGAATATATCCTGCTACCTGTAAGTCAAACAGTATCGAATACAATTGGATTGGCGCATTGATGTATGACATTTCGACCAATACATAATTGTCTTTCAATGTCAATAAATCATGGGATTGAAAAAGGCGCACAAATTGATCGTCCATCAGGTATTCAGCGGCCGCTTTAAAGGGAACAGTAATAGTCTGTTTTTTTAAATCTGATACCGTTGTTGTGGCATTGGATAGAATCTGTTCATGCGTATTGTCCCAAACGTGTTGAATAATATGTGGAGTTGTGATAAACTGTGAAACTCCAAATCCTTGAAGCGCTTTGGTTAGTCTTAAAGTATCCTCAAAAACTCGGGCACCATCATCAATACCCGGCAAAAGATGCGAGTGAATATCGATATGGTTTTCCGGAATTAGATCCTTAAGAACGGGGTTTGATTTGAATAGTGAAAACATTTTACAAAGGTAGAAAAAAGTAATCAGTATTGCGTGTTCCGTATTTAGTATTCAGTTTGTAGATTTCATTAATCAGAATTGAATTTGCTAGAATTGACGTGCTAATTGTGTAATCACTCCTTCATCTAGATGACAAATTTTCTTGATAAAAAATTGAATCACGTGATTTGCCAGTTCGCTCTTTCAAGCTGAGGTAATGATTCTTGATTTAAGATTTTTAATCGTATAGTGTTGTAGTCACTTGTCTATCATCTCTTATGGTAAACTTGCTTTGTAACGATACCTATCCCGTCTGTTGTAATTCGTTTTTGAAAATGATTTTCGTCAGAAAATTGTACTGAGAATTAGAAAATTAGAATTAAAAGGGTTCTCGATACATTTTTTGTTCCGTTTTACTATGCAAAATCCCGAAGCGTAGGGACGAACTGATGTTTTGAATAATCCTAAGTAGTGGGTTATAAATAATAAATTTTTATTTCTTTAAGTGTTTCTTATTCTTTACGTAATTTATAGCTCCCCCTTTTAAGATTAGCTCAATTTGGCGGTCACTTATGTTTAAGACGAGCGGAATTTCTATTTGTTTTCCAATTACTTTCGCAATCAAAACATTTCTGTTTTTTATTGCTAATCTTAGTCCTTCGACTCTTACTATATCCCCCTGCTCCAGTTTGTCAAAATCGTCTTTATTTTGGAATTCGAAAGGGATAATACCAAAGTTAATCAGGTTCTGCCAACCGATTCGTGCATACGATTTTGAAATCGTAAACAGCTGACCTAAATATCTCGGGGCCAATGCTGCATGTTCTCTGCTGGATCCCTGTGCGTAATTTTCGCCTGCTATTATACAAAAGCCTTTGTACTTATTTTGGTTTTCTATTGCCCGATCGTAAAAGTGCTGGTCAATAACATAATAAGAATATTTGCTGATTTCGGGAATATTGGAGCGCAATGGCAATACATCGGCACCCGCTTTTAGTATTTCATCTGTAGAAATGTCATCTCCCATTTTTAAAAGAATGGGGATTTCCAATTCGTCCGGAAGTTCACCAAATTCGGGAAGGGTTTTTATATTGGGTCCTTTAATCAATTCAACCGATTTTCCATTGGGGGCAATCAGCATTTGCTGGTTCACTTTAATAGTGTTCGGTTCTTTCCATTTAGGATACCCGATATTAAATTGTTTTTCGAGATCTCTTGGATCGGTAATTTTTCCTGTGAGAGCAGCTGCAGCAGCCGTTTCCGGGCTGCAAAGGTATACTTGGTCGTCGAGTGTTCCAGAACGCCCCGGAAAATTACGCGGCATCGTGCGGAGACTAATACTATTGGTAGCTGGTGCCTGCCCCATACCAATACAACCCATACAACCCGATTGATGGACGCGGGCACCGGCAGCAATCAAGGAAGCAAGTGCCCCCATCTCGGTCAGATTTTGTAATATCTGACGTGTGGAAGGGTTGACATCAAAGGAAACCTCCGGAGATGTAAATTGGCCTTTTACAATTTGGGAAACAATCCAGAAATCACGAAGTCCCGGATTAGCTGATGAACCCAATAGCACTTGTGCTACCGGTCTGCCGCTCATTTCTCTCACAGGGACTACATTCCCCGGGCTACTGGGAATTGCAATTAAAGGTTCTAACTCAGATAAATTAATTTCTTCATTATGATCATAAGTAGCCCCTTCATCTGCTTTCAATTCCATCCATTGCTCTTCCCGTCCTTCTTTTCGGAGAAACTTTTTTGTGATTTCATCAGAAGGGAATATGGAAGAAGTGGCACCCATTTCGGCACCCATGTTGGCAATTACGTGTCGATCCCAAGCACTCAGGTGTTGGAGTCCCGGGCCATAATATTCTAAAATATATCCTCGTCCGCCATTTACATCGTAACGTCTTAACATTTCTAAAATTATATCTTTTGCACTGACCCAGTCCGGTAATTTACCCGTGAGTTTAATGCCCATGATTTTTGGCATCTTCACAAAATACGGCTCTCCGGCAGCAGCAAGAGCCACATCTAATCCACCTGTGCCAATAGCCAGCATTCCTATCCCACCACCTGCGCAAGTATGGCTGTCTGAACCTAGCAACGTACTGCCGGGTTTGCCAAATCGTTCCATGTGCACGGCATGGCTGATTCCATTCCCTGGTCTGCTGAACCAATACCCAAAGCGGGCAGCAGCCGATTGTAGAAAGAGATGATCGTCCATATTTTTGTAATCGGTCTGCAGTAGATTATGATCGACATATTGAACAGCGATTTCCGCTTTGGTTCTTTCTAATTGAAAAGCTTCCAGTTCAAGCATAATTAAGGTTCCGGTAGCGTCTTGCTGTAGCACATGATCAATCTTCAATCCAATTTCGTTTCCCGGTTTCATTTCACCTGAAAGAAGATGACTGCTAATCAATTTTTGGCTGATGTTTTGATTGTCCATGGTCGTTTTAAATTTATTTTAAAATATATAATCATCTTATTGTTAGTATTTTAAGTTTGTTTTTTTAGTATATTAAAGTTACTCATTTGTAACGGATGTTGACTTGTATTTATTTCTTTTATAACATTGTTTTTATTGTATAAAAATCCCTCGTTCTCGATACCATTTTTGTTTCATTTCATAAAATTGCTGTATTCCACCAACCCTAAAAGGAGCCTAAGATTTAGGACTTTCCATTTAATTTCGTTTTGCCCCGGCCCTAAAGGGAGCCGAAAATTGAGGGTTTTTCGTTTAAATAAAACGTTTAAAAACACTATCGCTATTTTATAAAACTCTACCATTAACAATAACCTGTTTCTCAACTGAGCTCGGGATGACAGTTTGTATAAATAATTGAAAAAGAGTAAGCCCACCGCCGTCCAGAATACTCGGGACGGTCAAAAAGGGATTAGGAGTGCTGATAAAGACTTGGCTTACAACTTAAGCTAAAAAGCACGATTTAAAATTTAGTTTTAAAAATCAATGTTCCCTCAAAGAGAAATCGCTCACTTATTCCTCTCTTGAGAGGGGTTAGGGGTGTGTTTTTGCGGTTATAAAATTCCTAAAAGTTAAAATAATATCAGGGATGTAATTCTTGCTATTTCTATTTGTGGTAATGATTAAAATCTTTACTTTTTTCCTTGATGAAAAAAGTAACAAAAAAAATCAAGCCTGAAAATAAAAAGCTTGAAAACTACCTCAAAGTTCCGTTCCGCGCCCCGAGCCGTTCGTCCTGCGGACTCAACTTGCGGAGCACTGCCACTTCACTTTTTCGTTGTTTTTCGATGCTTTTATTTAAGGGCGAGTAGAGGATATTAGTATACTATTTTATGGTTTTCGTTTCGTGTCAGCCCTAAAGGGAGTCAAAAATCTAGAATTCATATTATAAAGACTTTCTGATTTTCGTTTTACCCCGACCCTAAAGGGAGCTGAAAATGGGGTTGTACTTTTATAAACCCACTAGAATTAATGAATGCGGCGTGCCTCGGTACCGTCACTTCGAGTGTTTTGACTTGAATGGATGTGTTTGAAGGTGCGGATTTGTTAAGTCAAAATGTATCGAGAAGTATAGGAAGTACAACTGTTCTCGATACAATTTTATAAAAACGCTGTCGCTAATTTATAAAATCACTCGAACTGACGCTGTATGATTTAGCTGTACAAGAGTTCTTGATGCCATTTTATAAAAACGCTGTCGCTAATTTATAAAATCACTCGAACTGACGCGATATGATTTAGAGTAGGGTTTAGCTGTATAAGAGTTCTAGATACCATTTTATAAAAATGTATTCAGATTTCAGTGATCAGATTTCAGGTATGCTTTCTCTTTGACCGTTAGGGTGTGTAGTAGGCAATTAGGGTTGCGGTGTTGTTTTTTCGGTGTAGGAGTTTGTGTTTTTTTCGTTCTTGTTTTGCAAAACCAATGAATAGGAATGTGAGATAGAGCTGGTTTCCTATAGGTTTATCCGTCTTTAGTGTTATGGTTTGGTTTTCGGATTCTTTATCCAATATTATTTCGTTGCTATAACAAGTATTGAAAGTGTCGTTTTCGAAATCCCAATTGGTAGTGGCTGATGCCAAATGAACATGGGTAGCTTCTTCTGGCCAGTCTAAATGTTCTTTAGCTGTGAAATCAGGTAGTGATACCGTTTGACTGTCCTGATTGTATTGCTCCTTTATTTTAAGAATCTGATCAAGAGGTCTTAGTTTGTTGCTTTCAAAAAGCAATAAGTATTCCTTGCCATCACTAGTTTTTAGTCCTTCTGTCAGTGTTCTTTTTCCCTGTGGTTGGGTTGTGTCTTCTTGGAGAATTTCGAAAAGGAGTTTGTTTGTCCTACCAGCAAAACTTCCGTCTTTTGCCAGTTCATTGAAACGAACTACCAGTTGACGAAATGTCGCTGATTTTTTTGAACAGTGCCCGAATTCTTGTCCCTGATCTCGTATTCTGTCGAAAATAGGATTGCTTTTAAACTCTTTGGCTGTTATACCTGTTTTTCCTTTCGTTCGTGCATAATTGTTTCCGTCTGCAGTTACCACAAAGTTAATGTCGTCTATGGTTCCTTTGATTAAGAAGGGTGCTACTACTTTTGCCATATTTTTTTCGTTGTTCCGTGATTCGAATTTCGAATGCCCTAAAGTCATTATTTGAACTGCTTGTTGAACAGGTGTTGCCATCTTAGAAAAGTACATCAGCCGTTTTTAATTGCTTAAAACGCTATCCGATTATACAACGTAAAACATGTTCCATTTGAAGCCCCGAATAGTCACAGAACTCCTCTATTGAGAGTAGTTGGTGTGGTTCTTTATTCAAGTTGATTTTAATCTTATGCAGATATAACCTTGCTTGTCTGTATGTTTTACCGGTAATACGTTGTACATCTTTTGGATAAATGCATACCCTGATGTTACTTGCAATCACATTTTTTATTTTTAATACGTTATCAAAATCTATCGACTTTTTTGTTGTTTGTAAAGTTATGAAAATTACTTACTTATGAGTTGACTAAAACAGGTAATTGTAGGCGTTTTAGTACCATTATTGACATCTGCTTTTTGAAAAGTGATTTAATTGATTGAACCTTTGTTGAAATCATTCCCGATTTAGTTGCAACGAATATTCAGGATGAACGAGTAGTAAAATTATTTTCAAACTTAAATTTTAGTGATATGGCAAGACAGAAAGGCATAATTAAATTGAAAGGTACTATCGGAGATATTACATTTTACAAAACCAAAGATGGCCATTTGGCACGTGAAAAAGGCGGCATTGACGCCAGCAGAATTGCAAACGACCCTGCGTTCCAGAGAACCCGTGAAAATGGTTCTGAATTTGGCAGAGCAGGGAAGGCGGGAAAAACTTTGAGAACCGCATTGCGGACTTTACTTTTGAATTCTGCCGACAGCAGAATGGTGAGCCGACTCACTCAAGCTATGGTCAAAGTAATCCAAGCGGATTTAACCAACGAGAGAGGTTTACGTAATGTAATTGATGGCGAAGCAGAGTTGCTTGTGGGATTTGAGTTCAATATCGGTGGAAAACTGGGTACTACTTTATTTGTGCCGTTCGTTGGAGGAATTGATAGAATTAGTGGTGCTATCACTGTTGATTTGGATTCCTTTATACCTGCTAATATGATTGCAGCTCCAAGAGGAACAACTCATTTCAAAATTATATCGGCCGGGGCTGAAATTGATTTTGAAGCAGAAGTTTTTGTTTCTGCCACTTCAGAAACTGCCATTCTTCCTTGGGATATGGTTCCGACTGTTGCTATCACTCATTCTAATGCGGTAACTCCTAACAGTACAAAACCTTTGTTTTTAGCTCTTGGCGTTGAATTTTATCAAGAGGTAAATGGTAGAATGTATCCATTGAAAAATGGCTCCTATAATCCATTGGCATTGGTACAAGTTAGTGGACTTTAAGGTGGTTCTAGTATTGTCCAGAACTTATTTCCCTGAGGGAACTAACGGAAAACTTGCTTGTGATGGCGAGTTGATTTGTTGTACCATTGAATTGCCGTGGAGAGAAAATGAAAAGCGGGTCTCCTGTATTCCGGAAGGCTACTATTTATTGCGAAAGCGATACAGTCGGAAATTTCAATGGCATATTGAAGTGGTTGCTGTAAAAAACAGAAGTTCTATTTTGTTGCATCCTGCTAATAATGCCATGAAGGAATTGAAGGGTTGTATTGCTACTGTAACGCAATTTTCTGGGGTTGGTTTAGGTTTGCAATCGCGACAGGCTTTTGCAAAAGTGAAAAATTTAGTTTATGAAGCTTTGGAGCAATCTTCAATAGTTTCATTAATTGTTCAATCTTAAAATTTATATTTATGAATATTGTAAAAAGAGCGAAAGCTCGAACTCCTAAATTTTTTAAAGTATTGCGAAATATCGGATTGGCATTGGCAGCCGTTGGAGGTGTTATTTTGACTGCGCCCATTGCCTTGCCAGTAGTTATCGGTTCGGTCGGAGGGTATTTGGCGGTTGTCGGAGGAGTACTATCGGCAGTAAGCCAGCTTACTACGCGCTATGAGGAAAATCCTTATCGAGTAGAGGATGACTACTAGTAATCCTGCCCTGATGGGTACCGCAGGAGGCACTTTTTTGAGTGTTTTACCGAATTTGCATTCGGAAGATGTTTTGAGAACTGTTTTATTGGCTGGTATTGGAGCAATTGTCAGTTTTGGAATATCAATGGCGCTCAAATTTATAATTAAGAAGTACCAAAAATAGTTTGGCTTCGGTTATAGTAATCTAAAGTTAAAACAAAGTTAAGGCCCAAACCGAAAGGAATGGGCTTTTCTTTGTTTTGATAGTGGTTGCTCTTTCTTTTGTCTTGATTATTCACGAGTTAATAATTTATTGGAGTTCGTGAATCTTTGATTTCAAAAGAAACAAAAAACTGTTGGTATTGCTATTTTTTTATTTGAAGACAATCTTTACTTTTTTCCTTGATGAAAAGTAACAAAAAAATATTCATGGGTATTATTGTTTTTTGGTATCCATGAATCTTCGATTTCAAGCCTGAATATTTTTATCCCAAAAATCATTGGACGCATTTTCCTATCGTAACCCCAGCCGTTCATGCTGCACACTCAACTCCGGGGTCACTCCCTGTTGCTAACGCTAAAATTTTTACCGTGATTTGCTGTATGATATCAGGGTAAGTGGAGAACATTATTGTAGGTGTACCGTTGCCAGTACTTTTTTATTGATCAAAAAGATTCTTTTCTTTTGTCTTGATACAAAAGAAACAAAAAATCAAGCCTGAATATTTTTATCCCAAAAATCATTGGACGTATTTTCCTATCGCGACCCCAGCCGTTCGTGCTGCGCACTCAACTCCGGGGTCACTCCCTGCTGCCAACGCTAAAATCCTTACCGTGATTTTTTGTTATAAAAATATAAGGGCGACCAGAGGACGATGATTTAGAGTTTTTTATCTTTTGTCTTGATTACTCACTAGCTAATAATTTATTGGAGTTCGTGAATCTTTGATTTCAAAAGAAACAAAAAATATTCATGGTTTATTATTGTTTTTTGGTATTCATGAATCTTCGATTTCAAGCCTCAATATTTTTATCCCAAAAATCATCGGACACATTTTCCTATCGCAACCCCAGCCGTTCGTGCTGCGCACTCAACTCCGGGGTCACTCCCTGCTGCCAACGCTAAAATCCTTACCGTGATTTTTGGTATGAAAATATAAGGGCGGTTTAAAGGACGTTATTAAGGGTTCATTGTTATTACTGATTTTTCCGAGAATAAAATTTACTTTTTTCCTTGATGAAAAAAGTAACAAAAAAATATTCATGGGTTATTATTGTTTTTTGGTATCCATGAATCTTCGATTTCAAGCCTGAGTCTTTTTATCCCAAAAAGTATCGAATGCATTTTTCTATCGCAACCCTAGCCGCTCATGCTGTGAACTCGACACACAGTTTGGGGTACAAAGGTCTTTAATTTGCTTTTTTCATTTCCGTGATAATCTTATCTGTTCTTCTATCAGCATACATTCTGTTTAAGGAACTAAAAGCCCATATACAAGCAGGAATCCAACCAATAATTGTGATTTGTAAAACTAGACAAAAGATTCCCGATACAATTTTACCTTGTAATAGCAAGGATAACCATGGCAGAAAAAATACTAAAACGTATCTCATATTTTTTTATTTGTAAAAGCAGAAGGATTTGAACCTTCGACCGCCTGCTTAGAAGGCAGGTGCTCTTTATTTGTGGGATAGCTTGTTGATCAAACTCATAATATACTTTAAACTAGTGGAGGACATAAGTTATGGTCTTGTTTTCTAGTTTGATTATTTCTTACTTTTTAATAAGTCAGGTACTGCAATAACAGGTAAAATAATTGAACTCAAGAATGTGTCTTTCCATAAAGTAAATGCCATACCCCTTAAAGTTGAATAGGAAATCCCTAAAAGAGTACAAACAAAAACACCACTAAACAATGGTTTTTCATTATTTATTTGATAATGGTCTTTCAAATCTTCTATTTTGAAAAAGAAATCAACTTCATAATTACCACCTTGATTTATTGTTTTTTCATCAATAACTGCACTAATATCCAGGAAAAGTCTGATTTTAACAACCTCTTTTTCCAAGTTATGCATCATGTTATGAGCAATATTTATATCGTAAGTAGGTTTTTTTTCTAATTTTTCAGAAACTAAAAAAGTATTTTCTTTTTCCCATCTAATATTATTTAAATGAATCTTAGATGGTACTATTTCATTATTATCCATAAATTATGATACTTTCTTATCTAAACCACTTTCTGTTGCAAAGACCTCTGAATTTTCAAATAGTGTATCTTCCAATTCTTCTTCTTGATTGATATGAACTTTTAAATAAACATATTCTTTTTGAGCCTCTATATGAATAATGTCTTCGCCTAATACTGTTTCAATTTTAGTAATTGTTTTGGTAGTAAATGTGTGTGTGCCTGTTAGCCATTTGCTTATTTCAGATGGCTTTTTCACAAGCATACGCGCTAAATCAGCGGGTTTTAAACCTCGATCTTTAAGTAGTTCTTGAATTTTGTTAGCAATAGCAAGATTCTTTTCTACAAGTTTTGCTATTTCAGGGCTTCCATTTTCATCAAGCCAAGTGTCAATACTATTATTTTTGGGAAATTTCATAATTTTTAGAATTGTAGTTTAAAATCATCTTCACAATCGATTTCTGTACAATCATCGTTCCAAACGATGTCTTTGTTTGCAAAAGCGCTGTCAATCGCTTTTGTAAGTTTGTTTGCTAATCTGAAATGTTTTCGAACATTTGGACAATCTTGTGCATAATGGGCAGTTTTAATATCGCCATTAAATAAAAACACTACATTTTCATTGGCTCTTAAGCAATACAGACGGATATTGTTTGCTTTCTTTTTGCCGTACTCGGTGTAATGAGGTTTTCTCTCGATACCTTTGGGAGGTAATGCCGAAGCATCAGCAGTTTCTCCTTCGGGTCTAAATAAATGAGACTGTGCGCCATATTTATTTCCTATTAGTTTGATCCAATCCAACACATGGTTTAATTTCTCTTTGTTAGTGATTGTATGATGCGCTATAAACTCCTCAAAAAGAGAAATTTCATTACTTTCTATACAGACAGAATAATAAGAAACCTTATTATATTGTGCTATTGGTTTTATACGTGCAAAAGTATTCACTTATAAGTTATTTTCCAAATTATTATTCACTTTTAAGTTAATATTGCTAAATTAACTTGTTTGACATATTGTTTTGGTTCTGTAATGCTTAGTTTGGTGCAAATTCCACTGCTATTGACTATCCAATTTCAATTTAAAGTGAGCACCTGATTTACGCTATTTAGCTTGGATTGTAAATAAAATTTTTTTAAGCTGAAATCACAATACCCACATTTAGTGATATTTGATCTCAATTAGAAAATACAGTAACAAAGTTTTTTCAGATTGTGCATGGATTACAAACCCGCTTTTATTCTTTTTTGAATTGGTTTTGATCTTCTGAAAAATTTAATAGAATTACCATGCTGCTTTTGAATGGATTGAATGAGGGTTCGTATTTTATATATCCTTTTTCGTTTAGTTCTCTCATGCATTTGTGATAGGTTGCTTTTGAGCAAATTTTACTAATAAGCATCACTTCATCTCTGGTTATGTTTATTGGGTTTTGAAAGCGATTTATATTCCAATATTGGAATAATGCAATGTATAAACTGATATGAGTAGGGTTGAGGTTTGGATCTTGTATGATGCGGTCAAAGAAACCAGTGAGGTGTTTTATGTAATTCATGCGAAAGTATTCAGTGTTCAGTTTTTAGTATTCAGTTACAATAACCGCAAGAAGTGCGAAGCTGACTAGATTATTTCGTCAATTCTGGCAAAGCCCTCGTGTCCTCCTTCGTCGGGATGAGTGGATTGCTTCGTTCACCGCAATGACTGGCTATTTAAATAGAGTAGGTGTATTACTGACTTTGTTGTTTTCCAGTAATTTATCGATGTCTTGATTGTCATAATAGATAATGCCGCCGATTTTGCTATAGGAAAGTGTTCCGTTTATGCGGAGGTTTTGGAGTGTTCCGGGAGAAATGTTGAGTAATTTCCTGACTTCTGTTGATTTTAGCCATTTTTTGGATTGCTCGTTTGTGCCTTTAAGTATTTTTGTAATATCTTCTAAAAGAGATTTACGAAATTCATAGAGGTCTGCTTTAGTGAGGATTTCGATTGCCATAACTTTCGTTTTATATTGTTATGGTGCAAAATTGGTGGGATTGGTTGTTTTTATATCACAAGTGGTTCACAAGTTGTGAAAGAAAAAACGGGTTTTTATTTTGAATTGGTTGAGGTTATTGAGCTCTTTTTATTAAAATAACTATTGGGGTTTCATTATATTTTTTCTTTTGTCTTGATATAAAAGAAACAAAAAATCAAGCCTGAATATTTTTATACCAAAAATCATCGGACGCATTTTCTTATCGCGATTCCAGCCGTTCATGCTGCGCACTCAACTTCGGGATCACTCCTGCGGCCAACGCTGAAATCCTTACTGTGATTTTTTGGTATGGCAACTACAAGGGCATGTATATGGTTTATTGCTACTACTGATTTTTCCTTGAAGAAAATCTTTACTTTTTTCCTTGATGAAAAAAGTAACAAAAAAATCAAGCCTGCAAATGAAAAGCTTGAAAACTACCTTGAAGTTCCGTTCCGCACCCCGAGCCGTTTGCCCTATGGGCTCAACTCGCGGAGTGTTGCCACTTCACTTCTTCGTTGTTTTCTATGCTTTTTATTTAAGGGCGAGCCTAAGAGTGGAAATTTTAGTTCTATTGTGCTTCGTTTTTACTGTTCAAAACAGTTTTCAAAACGCAGTCGGCTCCGGGATCACTCCCTACGGTCTACGCTAAAATCCTTACCGTGATTTTCTGACCTAAAAATATAAGGGCGGTCTGAGGACGTTATTTTAAGTTTACTGCTATTTCCATATATGAAAAATATTTTTTCTTGATTACTCACGAGTTAATAATTTATTGGAGTTCGTGAATCTTCGATTTCAAGCCTGAAAATGAAAAGCTTGAAAATAATCTTAGATATTTACCTGACTGCCACTGGCAGTCCTCCTTTTAATTTCAAATGTTCCGCACCCCGAGCCGTTCGCCCTATGGGCTCAACTCACGGAGTGCTGCCACTTCACTTCTTCGTTGTTTTCTATGCTTTTTATTTAAGGGCGAGCCTAAGAGTGGAAATTTTAGTTCTATTGTGCTTCGTTTTTACTGTTCAAAACAGTTTTCAAAACGCAGTCGGTTCCGGGATTACTCACTACGACTAAGATGTCCCAGATGTTGCTATTGACTTCTTAATTTACTGATGAAGTAGGTGGGAGAGAGGCCTGTTCGGTTATTGAATGCCCGTGTGAAGTTTTGGGTGGAACCGAAGCCGGATTCTTCTCCCAATGCCTTGTTGGTGTAGTTGCGGTATTTGTTTTCGTTTTTGAGTAATTCTATAATATGATCAATCTTTAAATTGCTGATATAGTCAACGGTTCCTTTGTCACGGTAGCGTGCTATAATTTTTGAAGCGTATTTCATATTGGTGTTTAATATGGAAGCCATTTTTGCTAAAGTCATGTCTTTTTCGAGGTATTTTTTATTGCGCTCAAATTTTTCGAGATTTTTTAGAATTGCGACAACTAGTTCAGGATTGATATCGAGTTCGGTTTCTTTACTGGTATTGTTTGAAACTAATGATTGGGTCGTTTCGGGTTTGCGATTCATCAATTCTTCAAATAATCTTTTATTTTTATAGTGTCTGTACACCAATACCGCTATGATTACTGTCATTATGGTAATTATAATGGTCCAGTATTGTTCAATGTTTCTTTGAGTTTGAATTAAATTTTTTGTGTCGTATTCTTTGTGTATTTTCCCTGAAAGGTATTTGTAATCCTTAATTAACACTTGGTCTACTTTTGAAAGAGCTGTGACATAATATAACTCTAATTCTTTGTCGTTTTGTTGCTGATAATAATCAATTAATATTTCATAGGCTTCCCGTAAATCAGGACGTATGTACTTTTGTTTTTGGAACGCTTCATCAATCTTTTTTAAGTAGGGTAGTGCCTTTTCCTGTGACTTTTGAGCCCAGTAGCTTTTACCGATGTAAAAATAGGCGGTCGTTTCGTTTGTAAAGTCTTTATTATTTTTTACAGTAGGAAGTGCCTTTGTCAATTTCTTTATTGCGTCAGGATAATTGTGTTTGAAATACTGATTTACACCTTCGGAATGGATGAAGTAGGACTGCATTTCTACGTTTTTAAAACGCGGACCCTCACTTAGCCCCAACTGATTCATCTGGCTGCATAACTTATATTTACCTATGCGGTTGTAAGAAAGCCCTAAAGAATGAAGTGTATTCAGATAGGCACGGCTATTTTCTTCCTTAAAATAGCCAAGACATTCTTTAAATAATGCTATTGCCTCATCGTAAAACCCAAGGTAATATTTGATTTGAGCAATGCCATATTTTACTTTGTAAATTTGGTATTGGTCGTTTGTCTTTGAAATGTATTCGTCTGCTATCAGGTAGTTGTCGAGTGCTTTCATTTGCTCTTTACGGTCATAATACACAGCTCCTCTTGTCATGTAGACCGATCCGATTAATTCAATGTCGCTAGTCCGTTTTGCTATTGCCACCATACTATCGGCATATATAAGCCGTAACTTTTTGTCGTTTTTATAAATTAAAGCTTTATAAGCCAGCGCCATTTGACCGAAGTTTTTCTCCTGTTTTGCTTTTGCTAACCATGACCGTGCATACAGTCGTTATTTAATACTGTCCTTTTCTTTATAGATTATGTTTTTGCTAAAATATTCATAGTCTTTAGTTAAAAGACTGTCTGGAATGGCAAAATTCTTTTGTTGTGCATAGGTATTATAATACAGGCATACCCATAGTATAAGTAAGTATTTTTTCGTCATATTTCTAAGAGATTGGGGGCTTACTGATTAGAAAGTACACCGTTAATATGCCTAAGGCTCTATTTTGGTAAAATAAAAGTAACTAAAATAATTTAAAAAATGCAAGAATTACTTTAGTAAATACTCTTTTCGTCTTTCTGAATGTAACCCATTGGATGGTTACTGTTTATTGTAAAATGTTCTGTGTTTAATTCGGGAATTGCATATAGTAGATTCTCGAATTGAACAGTTGTTGGCTTGTCAGGAGAAAAACGTCCCATTAGTTTTGCCTTGAATTCAAACGGTTTTGTTATGAGGAAAACCAACACCAACACTGTTCAGATTACCCCGGGAGAAATGAACTGATGAAGAAAAGTAATCAGTAACATTTAAAACATTAACCAAGATGAAAAAATTCTATTCCTATCTTAACACTTTAATTTGTGTTTCCTTTTTGTATTCTCTTAATTCGTGTACAACCGATACTTCTTTTGTATCGAGTGATACCTCAGAAAGGGTCGATTCGAAGAGCGCGATTAATTATTATGCCACCAGAAAAGGGGATGCAATGCCCGCCAATACCGAGAACCCCTATGACTCAGCCGGGCAAATTTATAATGAGTTATTTAAAACCTACTATGCATCAGATAGCTTGCCGAAAAGTATTTCGACTATCGCCAGTCGTCTTGATTCTATAGTCCGTACCAACAGTGCATTTAATAATATAAAAGGAACGGACTTTCATTCTTTATCAGCAGATTGGATCGCCAATGTCATTTCGCATAGTACTACCAGTTTTTCGGATAGCATTGCGAATTCTGAAATGACAGCAGTTGCGAAATTAAGTCTTACTGATTTTATTCATTCTTTGCTATTTCTTTCTAAGCAGGAAGACCGCTATTACGTACTGTATGATTTTGTTGTCAAATATGAAAGAGGTATTCTTACTGATCCGCTACTGACCGAAATGGATAAACAAATTATTCTGACGACTTCATCGATTGCCCGATATTCTACATTTTTGACTAAAACGGAATCGGTAATGGCGATTGACCCTGACTGGGGTATACTTGTAGGTCATATTATTGGTGGCGGTACCGAAAGTACTAATTAAAAAGCTGAAGTGTTAAATAAAGGATTGATTGCCTGATTTTTAGGCAGTTTTTACAAGCAAAGCTAAAAGGCTGCTCCATTTTGAGTAGCCTTTTTTAATTTTCATCTGCATCATCCATGCGGATTATGAGTTTGTTTTTGAGTGTATTCAGAAATTTTGTTCTCTCGGATTTTCTGTTTCGGATTTCCAGAAAAACCCTGTTGAACTGTCCCAAATTAATATTTAAAGCTGACTCGAAAAAGGTTGTGACTTCTTTGAGTCCTGTAGCTCCGTTATTAAAAACACCCTCTGTATGGAGTGCATAAATCAACTCGATCAGTTCTACTTTTGATCCTGTCCATTTCTGATTTTTAGGGAATGGGGAAGGTGATTGTTTTTTTATTGCCTTTCTTCCTAGTTTTGCGATTTGCTCTTCCAGAAATTTTTTTATCTCATCATTGGCCAGTATACGTGCCACTTTATAGTCATGTGAGGTAGCGAAGCGGTGGTCTGCCTGAAAATAGAAACTGTCAAGCATTAGCTTTAGATCATATTTATCCCTTATGAAATATTTATTATCGAGGTAGTTGTTACCCGTGCGGTAGTAACGGTAAAACTCCTGATTCTCATCAAAAAAGACTTTTAATTTAAGGAGTTCGGCTTTGTAATATTTGCGTATTGTTTTTTGAGAACCCAACGGCCTGTTGGTTTCGATAGTATAGATTTTGTTATAGTAAATCAATTTGCTGGCAAACTTTGGCTTGATGTCCCGAAAGAATTCAATTTCCTCCTTTTTGTTCAGCGGTTTGTATTTTATGAAAAAGCTCTTCAATTTCTCTAAGACTGCAATGGTACTCTTTATTGCCAACTCAGCGGATTGTAACTGATTTTCTGTTTCCAGGTGGATTGATTTTAATTGATGTTCTAACTCGGACATCAACGATTCAGCAAACAATTTCATTATGGCTGTTTTAGATTTACATTTGACTGATTCAGTAATTGAATCGAGAGGCAAATCTATTTGATGGTTGGTTGGGTTGCAAATGGTGTGGTGTTCGATTCCCGAATTGAATAGCGAAATTCCCGAATTGCATACTTTGTTTTTTGTACTAATGCGGTGATTATATTTTATATTTACCGCAAAAATGCGGTGATAACTGTACGTTAATCACCGCATTTATAAATAAAGCGATATTGCAGGCTATAAGTTGTGAACTAGTAGCTTACTAGTAAAAAAGAATAGCATATCTTATAATACTAGTTGTACTCATTTATTTTATTTTTAAAGCGTTAAATCAGTAGTAAAAAGCTTCTGGGTTATTTTTTTTATTTTGTAATTTTTTCAATTTTCTCCATCAACATTACAAACCTTTCTTCTCTTACCAATGGATGGATGTGCATAGCTAAAATTTCGTTTGCTTGCGGATGGTTTTTTATGACGTTTATTTCTTGTTTTATGTATGTTCTAACATCTTCATCGGCAGTTAGTATTTCTTCTACAATTGAGGTTCTGTTGTCTAATAGGTAGATGATGTCTTCGTAATCGTGACTACCGTAGAAATCATTTGCGCCTCTGTCTTTAAATGCTTCTAATTTTGTGGCAAGGAAGTAGGGTGAAGGTAAAATGTTTATATTAACTCCTTCTGGCAATTCAATTTGTTGTAGGTATTTAAAGCCTGGCTTGTACCATATATTAGAAACTCCGATGCTACTGTCTTCTGCGGGCATTATGTCTATTGCTATTTTATCATATTTGTATGAACAAATAGAATGTCCTTCAGGATCTGGATAAAATTTTAATTCTGCCAAGCGTTCTTGCATTTGTGCCCATTCGTTATAGTTAGCTAAGTTTATGGTCATGTCTATATCTGAAGTCGGTCTGATTTCTTCTGCAGCTGGGTCATCGGTGTACAAGCTAATCACTGCTCCACCAATGAATACCATTTTTTCTCTCAGTTCTTCCAGGCCTATTGCTACTTGAGCTACTAAAGCTAGATTTATTATTTTATTGTGCATTTAGTATTCTTTTTTCCAGTTCTTTTTTCGCTATTTCTTTTTCTCTTACTCTACCGACTCTCAATGCATCGACCATTGCTAGTAATTCGTATAGTATGTTGTCTTTTAGTACTGCTTCTACTACTGTATTGAATAACGGTTCGATGGCTTGACCTCTATCATTTCCTCTAGCGTAAGGCCAAACATATTTTTCTGAGGCATTTATAATTTTATTTAACGGTTCTGCAGAATGCGCTGTCAGCACACCTCTTACTATTGGTCCAGGGTGTTGTGGAAACGCATAGCTTATGCCATGGATAATAAATTCATTGAATGCTATACGGTTTACTTTTTTTCTTGCGTCATCAATTAAGCCTGCATATTTTGAACGATTGAGAGATTGGCTGACTTCTGATTGGCTCATTCCCAATTCTTCTGCCAGTGTATGGTGAAACCAGTCTTTGTTTCCTAAAGCGATAATCTTTAGGAGGATTACTATGTCTTGTGGCTTTAGATTATTTTTTATTTGTGACATTTTCTTTATATTGCATATTGCGATATGCAATATTACTTAATATTTACTTATAAAACAATAGCTTACGATTTCATATCGCATATCGCGATATGCGATATACCTCGATTGGCTATAACAAATTGAGTTAAGGTTAATTATTTAAATACTATGTGTAAAATATGATTCTAAGTATGTATTGACTTCAGCTAAAACATTCTGATATTCTACAATTAATTCTTTAGTATTTTTTTTCTTAATCTCACCGCTTGAATTCATTATGTCTAATTGAGTTGATATGTTCTCTAAATTCCAAACAAGGTTTCCTTCTTTATTGGTAATAGTTATTGTTGCAGATTTTGCTAATGGCAGGTGCGCAAAAGCATTTCTTGTATTCATTAAAGTTTGAACTTTACTTATCATTTTGTTATCAAATGAATCAATATTTCTTAAGATTTTCATTTTGGCACCCGTGCTTACAATTGAAGAGTTAAGGACAATCGTTTTAAATTCATGCTCTGTCCCGTCCTGAAATAGCGATACACAAAAAAGATCGTTATGGAAGAAAACATAAATTATGTAAAACGCACCCAACGCGATTACAGTATGTCTTTAAAGCTTCAAATTGTTAGAG
>NZ_JBLNKT010000016.1:0-77913 GCF_048158525.1 Flavobacterium algoris | reverse complement strand
ATAATTAAAATGAGAACCTATAAAACAAAAAACAGTAGTAAACCGGAGCTTACTACTGTTTAAAAATTGTACTTTTATTTTTTATTAATCCTGTATCGTTTTTTCAGGACTAGACAATATTCTGAATTATTTTATTTTGAAAGCATTTAAACCAGGAAAATAAGCAGTGTTTCCTAATTCTTCCTCAATTCTTAATAATTGGTTGTATTTAGCCATACGATCGGAACGAGAAGCTGAACCTGTTTTAATTTGACCACAATTTAAAGCTACCGCTAAATCTGCAATTGTATTGTCTTCTGTCTCTCCTGAACGGTGTGACATTACTGAAGTATACCCTGCATTTTTAGCCATGTTAACTGCTGCAATAGTCTCAGTCAAAGTTCCAATTTGATTTACTTTTACAAGAATAGAATTAGCAATTCCTTTTTCAATACCAGTTGACAAACGCTCCACATTTGTAACGAATAAATCATCCCCAACTAATTGTACTTTATCCCCAATTTTATCCGTAAGCAATTTCCATCCATCCCAGTCATTCTCATCCATTCCATCTTCGATAGAAATAATTGGATATTTAGAAACTAGTTCAGCTAAATAATCTACTTGTTCAGCAGAAGATCTAATCTTACCGGTTTCTCCTTCAAATTTAGAATAATCGTATTTACCATTTACATAAAACTCCGCAGAAGCGCAATCTAAAGCAATCATGATTTCATCTCCAAAAGTATAACCTGCAGTTTCAACTGCTTTTTTAATCGTATCTAAAGCATCTTCAGTTCCTCCAGGAAGATTTGGTGCAAAACCACCTTCATCACCTACTGCAGTTGAAAGACCTCTATCGTGTAAAACTTTTTTCAAACTATGAAAAATTTCAGTTCCCATTTGCATTGCATGTGAAAAAGATGTTGCTTTCACTGGGAAAATCATAAATTCTTGAAATGCGATAGGCGCATCAGAATGTGAACCTCCATTGATGATATTCATCATTGGAACAGGCAATGTATTCGCAGAAACACCACCTACGTATCTGTATAAAGGCAAACCTAATTCATTAGCAGCAGCTTTTGCTACAGCAAGAGAAACACCTAAAATTGCATTTGCCCCTAAGTTAGATTTATTTGGAGTACCATCTAAATCAATCATCATTTGATCAATAACATTTTGTTCGAAAACTGAAACTCCTACAAGTTCTTCAGAAATAATGGTATTAACATTTTTCACAGCATTCAAAACTCCTTTTCCAAGAAAAGCTTTTCCTCCATCACGTAATTCAACTGCTTCATGTTCTCCAGTTGAAGCTCCAGATGGTACAGCAGCTCTTCCTAAAACACCATTGTCTGTAATTACATCTACTTCAATTGTAGGATTTCCTCTTGAATCAAAAATTTGTCTTGCGTGAATTTTGATAATTATACTCATAATACTAAAATTTAAATTTTAAAATACAAATATATTCTATCTTTTGTAATCATTTTATGAAAATAATGAATCTTATTAACGAAAACGTTATAATTTTTTCACAAACAAAACATTTAAGCTATTTTAAGAATTTATTTTTACATTATCTGTTATTTTTTTTCATTCCATTAAAATACAAACAACCAAATCTACATCACTTTGACCAAAATTAGCAATGCTAATTTTAAACTAAAATAAATTAATTTTAACGAATAAATTAATCAAAAATACCTCATTATCAACAATATAACCTAACTTTATATTCATTTAAAAAAAAGCAACAAACACTCTTCATATCGAAAAATTTTTAATTAAAAACTTTGACAATTCAATCAATAAATTAAAAAAATAAAAATGTAATGGAAACTTTAAAAAACCGTAACAATTTAATCAATTCTAGTGAAATTGTAGAGTTATTGAACAAAACATCTTCTCCATTAGAAAATACGACAGATTTAGATCCATTAATCGATTCTATCGGAGACGCTAAATATGTCCTTTTGGGCGAAGCCTCACATGGAACACACGAATATTATACCTGGAGAGCTAAAATCACACAACGACTAATAAAAGAAAAAGGATTTTCATTTGTAGGAGTCGAAGGCGATTGGCCCGATTGCTATCGTGTGAATCGGTATGCAAAAGGATATTTAGATTCGGGAAAAGACATCTACAGTGTCATGAATGAATTTAAAAGATGGCCTACATGGATGTGGGCAAATTGGGAAACTGCAGCATTCATAGATTGGCTCAAGATTTATAACGAAGATCTATCCGCTGATAAGAGAATAGGATTTTATGGTCTGGATGTCTACAGCTTTAGGGAATCCATGAACTCCATCATTCTCTATTTAGAAAAGAATGACCCTAAAGCACTAGCAGTTGCAAAAACAGCCATGAAATGCTTTGAGCCTTACAACAGAGATGAAGGCCAAACTTACGCCAGAGCCTCTTCATTCGTACCGGAATTATGTGAAAAGGAAATCCTGCAACTACTGACGGAAATAATAAAAAATGTTCCCAACTACAATCATGATCCGGAAAATGTTTTAAGCACGGAACAAAACGCATTCATTGCCAGAAATGCCGAAAATTATTATCGCGCTATGATAAAAAGAGGCTCCGCATCTTGGAATATTAGGGACGAGCACATGGTTTCCACTATAGAACGGCTTATGAAATTCCATGGAAAAGAAGCGAAAATAATAGTTTGGGAACACAATACCCACATAGGCGATGCACGTGCTACTGAAATGTCCTCCGAGGGCATGGTAAATGTGGGTCAGTTAGTACGAGAACAACATTTGAGTGATGGAGTTGTCGCCGTAGGATTTGGATCTTATAAAGGAAGTGTGGTTGCCGGAAGAGAATGGGGCGATTCAATGCGAAAAATAAAAGTTCCGGAAGCTGTTGCAGGAAGTTGGGAACATGCTTTTCATCTTGCAGGTGACGGAAAAAATAAATTAGTATTACTGAATAAAATAAAAAACGAAAAATGCCTTTCTTCTTATATTGGACATCGTGCCATCGGAGTAGTTTATAATCCAGAGCATGAAAGATTCGGAAATTATGTTCCTACAATACTACCAGAAAGATACGATGCCTTCATTTTTCTCGACGAAACAAGCGCATTACATCCGATACATATTCAACCGGATGGACACGAAATTCCTGAAACCTACCCTTTCGGCATGTAAGTTTACATCATTCAACAAAAAAAGGGTTTGACTTAATTAAAAGTCAAACCCTTTTTAAAACCTCAAAGCTATATGGAATGCTATTCCAATTTTAGCCTTTTATGTTTTGTATAAATTGATCAAATAAATAAGAAGAATCATGTGGCCCAGGACTTGCTTCTGGGTGGTATTGAACGGAGAAACAATTTTTGTTTTTCATACGCATGCCTGCAACTGTTCCATCGTTTAAGTGAAGATGTGTGATTTCCAAGTCAGGATGATTATCCAGTTCTTCTTTATTTACGGCAAATCCATGATTTTGAGAAGTAATTTCTCCTTTTCCAGTAATGATATTTTTAACAGGATGGTTTATTCCTCTGTGACCGTTAAACATTTTATAAGTTGAAATTCCGTTTGCCAAACCAATTACTTGATGCCCGAGACAGATTCCGAATAAAGGTTTATCGTTTTCAAGAATTTCTTTTGCAACTTGAATAGCTCCAGAAAGAGGTTCTGGATCACCAGGTCCATTAGATAAAAAATAGCCATCTGGATTAAATGCAACTAGATCTTGGTAAGATGAATCAAAAGGGAATACTTTGATGTAGCAATCTCTTTTAGCAAGGTTACGAAGGATGTTCGTTTTAATTCCTAAGTCAAGTGCAGAAATTTTATAGGTTGCATTCTCATTACCAAAAAAGTAAGGCTCTTTAGTAGAAACTTTAGAAGCTAATTCTAAGCCTTTCATGTCTGGCACTTTTGCCAATGCGATTTTTAGTTCTTCGATTGGTGTTTCGTCTGTACAAATTACAGCATTCATAGCACCATTGTCACGTATGTAGCTTACCAGAGCACGTGTATCAACATCAGAGATACAGATAAGGTTTTGTTTAATAAAATAGTCTTCTAAACTCCCTGAAGCACCTTCGCGAGAATAATTGAAGCTAAAGTTTTTACAAACTAAACCAGCAATTTTAATACTTTTTGATTCAACTTCTGAATCGTTTACTCCATAGTTCCCAATATGGGCATTAGTGGCTACCATTAATTGACCAAAATAAGAAGGGTCCGTAAATATTTCTTGGTAACCTGTCATTCCTGTGTTAAAACAAACTTCCCCAAAAGTAGTTCCACTTATTCCAATAGATTTACCATGGAATATGGTTCCGTCACTTAATAGAAGAATTGCTTTTTGTCGTGTTGTATATTTCATTCTTTGGTTTCTATTATTTTTTTAATAGTCTCATGTAACTCGAAAAAACTCGTTTCATGTGTAGTTAAATATTGTGCAAATTTAATTCTTTAAAACAATGGATGCAATGTTTTTTAAAATTTATATTTTAAAACATAAAGCACCCATTATATCTAAAAAAATATAGCTTTTGAACTCTCGAACATATCTTTTTGAAACTTCCTATAAAACAAACGTTCAAAATTAGCCCTGATTACCTCACTTCTTCTATTTTTTATAGGAATTTAGTGAACTTCGTTTAAAGCGGCATCCTTTTTCTTGTTATTCGAACGAAGAAAGAAAACAAGAAAAAGATGTAGCAAAAAGCAGGTCAAAAGTCCCTCTAAACATATAATGTTGTACTCTTGAAATTAAAAAAAATCAAAAAAAAAGGATAAACTAGTATTAGCTTATCCTTGATTTTTATAGAATGATTATTTTCATAATTATTCAGCAGTGTCTGTAGTAGTTTCAGTTTCAGCAACTGGGGCTTCAGTAGCTTCATCAGCTTTCTTAGCTTTACCACCACGACGGCTTTTTGCTTTTTTAACTTCTTTTTTACCGCCATTATAAAGTTCATTGAAATCTACTAATTCGATCATTGCCATATCAGCATTATCTCCTAAACGATTTCCAACTTTAATGATACGAGTGTATCCACCTGGACGGTCTCCTACTTTAGCAGCTACGTCTCTGAACAAGTCAGTTACCGCATATTTGCTGCGTAAGTAAGCAAAAACGATACGACGATTGTGAGTCGTATCTTCTTTTGATTTTGTTATTAAAGGCTCAACAAATTGTTTAAGCGCTTTTGCTTTAGCAACAGTAGTGTTAATACGTTTGTGCTCGATAAGAGAACAAGCCATATTAGCTAACATAGATTTTCTATGCGCAGTCTGTCTGCTTAAGTGATTGAATTTTTTTCCGTGTCTCATTGCTTTATGAAATTTAATCCGCCAAGGCGGATTAGATTATTCTTTATCTAGTTTGTATTTTGCTAAATCCATACCGAAGTTTAAATTTTTAACTGCAACAAGCTCATCAAGTTCAGTTAAAGATTTTTTACCAAAATTACGGAATTTCATTAGGTCATTTTTATTGAACGATACTAAATCACCAAGTGTATCAACTTCAGCCGCTTTCAAACAATTTAATGCTCTAACAGAAAGATCCATATCAACAAGCTTAGTTTTTAGCAATTGTCTCATATGTAATGACTCTTCATCATAAGATTCTGTTTGTGCAATTTCGTCAGCCTCGAGTGTAATTCTTTCGTCAGAGAACAACATGAAATGGTGAATTAAAACTTTTGCAGCTTCAGTAAGAGCATCTTTTGGATTGATTGAACCATCAGTTTTTATCTCAAAAACTAATTTTTCGTAATCTGTTTTTTGCTCTACACGGAAGTTTTCAATCGCATATTTTACATTTTTTACCGGAGTAAAAATTGAATCTGTAAAAATAGTTCCAATTGCAGCATTCTGTTTTTTGTTCTCTTCAGCAGGAACATATCCTCTACCTTTTTCGATAGTTAAATCGAAATTAAGTTTGATTTTACTATCTAAATTACAGATAACTAGTTCTGGATTCAAAACTTGAAAACCTGAAATAAATTTTTGAAAATCACCAGCTGTTAATTGATCTTTACCTGAAACAGAAATAGTAACTGATTCATTATCTATATCTTCAATTTGACGTTTGAAACGTACTTGTTTAAGATTAAGAATAATTTCGGTAACGTCCTCAACAACTCCTGAAATAGTAGAAAACTCATGATCTACACCTTCAATGCGAACAGATGTAATTGCATAACCTTCTAATGCTGAAAGCAAAACTCTTCTAAGTGCATTACCAACAGTCAATCCGTAACCAGGTTCTAAAGGTCTAAATTCAAATTTGCCTTCAAAATCGGTTGAATCGATCATGATAACTTTATCGGGCTTCTGAAAATTAAATATTGCCATAAATTTCGACTAAGTCAATTATTATTTGTTGTACAACTCTACGATTAATTGTTCTTTGATGTTTTCTGGAATTTGAAGTCTAGCAGGAACAGTAACAAAAGTACCTGATTTAGTTTCATTATTCCAAGTAATCCATTCATAAACATGACTTGAATTTGATAAAGAACGTTCGATAGCTTCTAATGATTTAGATTTTTCACGAACTCCAACTACATCACCTGGTTTCAAGTGGTAAGAAGGAATATTTACATTTTCTCCGTTTACAGTAACATGTCTGTGTGAAACGATTTGACGAGCACCACGTCTAGAAGGAGCAATACCCATTCTAAAAACAACGTTATCTAATCTTGCTTCACACAATTGCAAAAGAACTTCACCAGTAACACCTTTAGTTGCTGATGCTTTTTCGAATAAGTTTCTGAATTGTTTTTCTAATATTCCGTAAGAATATTTAGCTTTTTGCTTTTCCATTAACTGGACAGCATATTCAGATTTTTTTCCTCTTTTTTTAGCCATCCCGTGTTGTCCAGGTGGGTAATTTCTTTTTTCGAAAGCTTTATCGTCTCCGAAAATTGCCTCGCCAAATTTACGAGCGATTTTGGTTTTTGGACCAGTATATCTTGCCATTTTAAAAAATTTAAGGTAGAGATTATGAATTCAGGTCATATCCTTCGATAATCTATATTCTACCTATGTTATACTATAAATATTTTGAGTACTAAACTCTACGTCTTTTAGGAGGACGACATCCGTTGTGAGGCATTGGAGTAACATCTATAATCTCTGTAACTTCAATTCCACCGTTATGCAAAGAACGAATAGCAGACTCACGTCCGTTTCCTGGTCCTTTTACATAAACTTTTACTTTTTTAAGTCCAGCTTCAAGAGCTACTTTACTACAATCTTCTGCTGCCATTTGGGCTGCATATGGAGTGTTCTTTTTAGAACCTCTAAAACCCATTTTACCAGCTGAAGACCAAGAAATAACTTCACCTTTTTTGTTAGTCAAAGAAATGATGATATTGTTAAAAGTAGCAGAAATATGAGCTTCTCCCGTTGATTCAACGATAACTTTACGTTTTTTTGCAGTTGCTTTAGCCATATTACTTATTATTTAGTTGCTTTTTTCTTGTTGGCAACAGTTTTTCTCTTACCTTTTCTTGTTCTAGAGTTGTTTTTAGTTCTTTGTCCTCTTAATGGAAGACCAGTTCTATGACGGATACCTCTATAACATCCAATATCCATTAAACGTTTGATGTTTAAAGAAACCTCAGAACGTAATTCTCCTTCAATTTTGAAAGCTGATACTGCTTCACGAATTGCTCCGATCTCATCATCATTCCAGTCTTGAACTTTTTTATCTTGGCTAACTTGAGCTTTTTCTAAAATCTCAATAGCTCTACTGCTTCCTAATCCGAAGATATAGGTAAGTGCTATAACACCTCTCTTATTTTTTGGGATATCTACCCCTGCTATTCTTGCCATAATTATCCTTGTCTTTGTTTAAATCTAGGATTCTTTTTGTTTATTACGTACAATCTCCCTTTTCTTCGCACAATTTTGCACTCGGGACTTCTCTTTTTTACTGAAGCTCTAACTTTCATTTTGAATATCCTTTAATATCTATAAGTAATTCTTGCTTTTGACAAATCGTAAGGGCTCATTTCTAGTTTCACTTTATCACCAGGTAATAATTTGATGTAATGCATACGCATTTTTCCAGATATATGGGCGATTACAATATGTCCATTTTCTAACTCTACACGGAACATAGCATTTGATAATGCTTCAATGATTGAACCGTCTTGTTCTATTGCTGATTGTTTTGCCATAAGTTAAGCTACTGCCTTTCTATTTTTACCACTCTTCATTAAACCATCATAATGCTTGTTTAACAAGTATGAATTGATTTGTTGAATTGTATCTATGGCAACACCAACCATAATTATTAATGAAGTACCTCCAAAAAACATTGCCCAAGATTGTTGAACATCCATAAGACTCACAACAATTGCTGGGAACACAGCTATCAAAGCAAGAAATAAAGATCCTGGAAAAGTTATTAAAGACATTACCTTGTCAAGAAAATCAGAAGTTTCAACTCCTGGTCTAACACCAGGAATAAAACCACCACTTCTCTTTAAATCATCAGACATTTTATTAGTAGGAACTGTAATTGCAGTATAAAAGAAAGTAAATACAACTATTAACGTTGCAAAAACAAAATTATACCAAAATCCAAACATATTACTAAAAGCGCCAACAATTGATTGTGATGCATCTGATTTAGATAAACCTGCCACTGCAGCAGGAATAAACATAATTGCTTGAGCAAAGATGATAGGCATAACTCCAGAAGCATTAAGCTTCAATGGAATCCATTGTCTATTACCACCCATTAAATCTTGCTCATAATCCCCTGAAGACGTACGACGAGCATACTGAACAGGTATTTTACGAACAGCCATAACAAGCAATACACAAGCAATAATAACTAATAACCAAATGATAATTTCAATAACCAATAACATTGGTCCACCATTATTATTAGTAACTCTAGTTGTGAATTCTTGAATAAATGCCTGAGGCAATCTAGCCAAGATACCAACCATAATCAACAATGATATACCGTTACCAATACCTTTGTCAGTAATTTTTTCTCCTAACCACATGGCAAATATTGTACCAGTAACTAAGATTATTACTGAAGAAAATAAGAATTCAAATGAATTAAATCCTAACAAAAATGCACTACTAGGCAAAGTTCTATACAAATTATAAATGTATGTTGGACCTTGAACCAAAGTAATACCTATTGTTAGCCAACGGGTAATTTGATTAATCTTCTTTCTACCACTTTCTCCGTCATTTTGAAGTTTTTGTAAATATGGAATCGCAATTCCCATTAACTGAACAACAATAGATGCAGAAATATATGGCATTATACCTAAAGCAAAAACTGAAGCTTTAGAGAAAGCACCTCCTGTAAACATGTCTAGAATAGATCCAATACCATTTTTGGTTTGGCCAGCTAAACTGTTTAATTGAGTTGCATCAATTCCAGGAAGTGTAACGTGTGCTCCAAAACGATAAACTAAAAGAAGACCTAAGGTGATTAGGATTCTATTTTTTAGTTCTTCAATTTTCCAAACATTACTTAATGATTCAATAAATTTCTTCATCTTAATAGAAAAATTATATTGTTACAGCTTCTCCACCAGCAGCTTCAATAGCAGCTTTTGCAGTAGCAGTAAATTTGTGAGCGGTTACTTTTAATTTCGCTGTCAATTCTCCTCTTCCTAAAATCTTAACGATTTCATTTTTAGTAGCTAAACGATTAGCAACATAAACTGTCATATCAACAGAATCTGTTATTACACCATTATCTACTAATAATTGAAGTGTATCAAGATTAACACCTTCGTATTCTTTACGATTGATGTTTGTGAAACCAAACTTAGGCACACGTCTTTGAAGTGGCATTTGACCACCTTCAAAACCAATCTTTTTAGAATAACCAGAACGAGATTTTGCTCCTTTGTGACCTCTTGCAGAAGTACCACCTTTTCCAGAACCTTCTCCTCTACCTAATCTTTTATTTTGATTGTGTGTAGAACCTTCAGCAGGTTGTAAGTTACTTAAATTCATAACAGTATTTGTTATTTAGTTTCTTCAACAGAAACTAAGTGTTTAACTTTATTTATCATCCCAAGGATTGTAGGGTTTGAATCATGCTCTACAACTTGTCCCATTTTACGTAGACCTAAAGCTTCTAATCCTCTCTTTTGAGTAAGAGGACAGTTGATTTTGCTTCTAACTTGTTTTACTAATAATTTAGCCATAATTTCCTTGAATTAACCTTTAAAAACTTTTTCTAAAGAAACGCCTCTTTGTTTTGCAACAGTATAAGCACTTCTCATTTGCAATAAAGCATCAAAAGTTGCCTTAACTACGTTGTGAGGATTTGATGATCCTTGTGATTTAGATAATACATCATGAATTCCTACTGATTCAAGAACTGAACGAACAGCTCCACCAGCAATAACTCCTGTACCATGAGAGGCAGGAATTAAGAATACACGTGCACCACCAAATTTACCTTTTTGTTCGTGAGGTACTGATTGACCATTCAAAGGAATTTTAACTAAATTTTTCTTTGCATCTTCTACTGCTTTCGCAATTGCTTCAGAAACATCTTTAGATTTTCCTAATCCGTGTCCAACCACTCCATTTTCATCACCTACAACTACAATAGCAGAAAAACCAAAAGCTCTACCTCCCTTTGTAACCTTAGTAACACGATTTACACTTACCAAACGATCTTTTAATTCAAGACCACTTGGTTTTACTAACTCTACATTCTTGTATTTACTATTAGACATACTATATTAGAATTTAAGTCCAGCCGCTCTTGCGCCTTCCGCTAATGATTTAATACGACCGTGATATAAATAACCTCCTCTATCGAAAGTTACTACGTCTATCCCAGCTTTTAAAGCTTTTTCAGCAACTAGTTTTCCAACTGCTGTAGCAACTTCAATGTTCGTACCGTTACCTATTTCTTTTTCTCTTGAAGAAGCCGCCAATAAAGTAATTCCGTTTACATCATCAATAAGTTGAGCGTAAATTTCTTTGTTACTTCTAAATACAGATAGTCTTGGATTAGTAGCAGTACCACTAATTGTTTTTCTAATTCTGAATCTAATTCTTTGTCTTCTTTCAGGTTTTGTTAATGACATAATCTTATTTTTTAAGCTGATTTACCTGCTTTTCTTCTTAATACTTCACCTACGAATTTAACACCTTTTCCTTTATACGGTTCTGGCTTACGGAAACCTCTGATTTTCGCAGCTACCTGACCTAAAAGTTGTTTGTCAAATGATGTTAATTTAACGATTGGGTTTTTACCTTTTTCAGATATAGTTTCTAAAGTTACTTCTGGAGCAATTTCTAAAACAATATTGTGAGAATATCCAAGAGCTAAATCTAACTTTTGTCCTTGATTTGAAGCTCTATAACCAACTCCAACCAATTCTAAAGATTTTGTAAAACCTTCATTTACACCAATAATCATGTTATTGATTAAAGATCTATATAAACCGTGTTTTGCTCTTTGATCTTTATGATCAGACGATCTGTCTACTTGAACTGAATCGCCTTCAACCGTAACAGTAACGTCCGAAAACTCCTGTGTAAGTTGACCATTTTTTCCTTTTACTGTAATAATACCATTTGCAACTTCAACAGTTACACCAGCAGGGATTACAACCGGATTTTTACCTATTCTTGACATCTTCTACTATTTTAATGATTAGTAAACGTAACAAATTACTTCACCACCAACATTTAACTGTCTGGCTTTCTTTCCTGTCATCAAACCTTTTGATGTAGAAACAATAGCAATTCCTAATCCGTTAAGGATTCTTGGAATAGATGAAGAACCTGAATACTTACGTAAACCTGGTTTACTAATTCTTTGGATATCTTTAATTACTGACTCTTTAGTATCTTTATCATACTTTAAAGCAATTTTGATTGAACCCTGAACAGCGTTGTCTTCAAATTTGTAACTCAAGATATAACCTTGATCAAATAAGATCTTAGTTATTTCTTTTTTTAGATTAGATGCAGGAATTTCAACAACTTTGTGGTTTGCAGCCACAGCATTACGAACTCTTGTCAAGTAATCTGCAATAGGATCTGTATACATGTGTATTAATTTGCGGTTTTGGTTTTCAACAAACTATTTGCCGAACCTGAAACCAATTTATAAATTTTTATGATACAGACAAAACGTAAGTTAAGTCTGTATCAGGACGCAATAAATTACGTCTTACCAAGATGCTTTTTTAACACCAGGTATCAATCCGTTATTTGCCATTTCACGAAATGTAACACGTGAAAGACCGAATTGACGCATATACCCTCTTGGTCTACCTGTTAATTTACAACGATTGTGTAAACGAACTGGTGAAGCATTTTTAGGTAACTTTTGCAAACCTACGAAATCTCCAGCTTCTAACAAAGCTTTTCTTTTCTCAGCATACTTAGCTACTGTTTTTTCTCTCTTAACCTCGCGGGCTTTCATTGATTCTTTAGCCATGTCTTAATTCTTTTTAAAAGGTAATCCTAATTCTGTCAATAGAGACTTTGCTTCTTTATCTGTTTTTGCACTAGTTACAAAAGAGATATCCATTCCTGAAATTTTGTTAACTTTGTCAATATCAATTTCCGGGAAAATGATTTGCTCCAAAACTCCAAGGTTGTAATTTCCTCTTCCGTCAAATCCAGTAGCTTTAATACCACTGAAATCTCTTACACGTGGCAAAGCTGAAGTAATAAGTCTATCTAAAAACTCATACATCTTTTCTCCACGCAAAGTAACTTTTGCTCCAATAGGCATCCCTTTTCTCAATTTGAATGACGCAACGTCTTTCTTTGAAATTGTAGATACTGCTTTCTGTCCAGTGATCTTTGTTAACTCATCAACTGCATAGTCAATTAGTTTTTTATCAGATACAGCTGCACCAACTCCTTTACTTAAAACGATTTTTTCCAATTTTGGAACTTGCATTACGTTTACGTATCCGAATTCCTCTTTAAGAGCAGCAATTACTCTGCTCTTATATTCTTCTTTTAGTCTAGGTATATACGCCATTACTATAGTACTTGATTAGATTTTTTTGAAAATCTTACTTTCTTATCTCCTTCTACTCTAATACCAACTCTAGTTGTTTCCTTAGTTTTAGGATCAATTAAAGAAATATTAGATATTTGTATAGAAGCTTCTTTCTTTACGATACCACCTTGAGGGCTTTTTGCACTAGGTTTCGTATGTTTTGAAACCATGTTTACACCTTCAACAATCGCTTTGTTTTTCTCACGGTACACACGTAATACCTTACCTTCAGCACCTTTATGGTCTCCAGCAATTACTCTTACGATGTCACCTGATTTTATTTTTAGCTTTATCATCTTAAAAACGAATTAAAGCACTTCTGGTGCTAATGATACAATTTTCATGAATTGTTTTTCACGAAGTTCTCTTGCTACCGGACCAAAAACACGAGTTCCTCTCATTTCACCAGCAGCATTCAATAACACACATGCGTTGTCATCAAATCTAATGTATGAACCATCGGCTCTTCTTACTTCTTTTTTGGTACGTACAACAACTGCAGTTGAAACAGCTCCTTTTTTAACGCTTCCGTTAGGAGCAGTATCTTTGATAGAAACTACAATCTTGTCACCAACAGAGGCATACCTTCTTTTGGTACCTCCTAAAACACGGATAGTTAAAACTTCCTTTGCTCCAGTGTTATCTGCTACTTTTAGTCTTGATTCTTGTTGTACCATAATTATTTAGCTCTTTCTAGGATTTCAACTAACCTCCAACATTTTGTTTTACTCATAGGACGCGTTTCGCTAATCCTTACAGTATCTCCAATGTTGCAGTCGTTCTTTTCGTCGTGTGCGTGATACTTTTTAGTTTTCAACACGAACTTACCGTATAATGGGTGTTTTACTTTACGCACTTCAGCAACTACAATAGATTTATCCATTTTGTCTGAAGTTACAACACCAACTCTTTCTTTTCTTAAATTTCTTTTTTCTTCCATCTTTCAGCAGATTACAATTATTGCAACTCTCTTTTAGTAAGTTCCGTAGCTAATCTTGCAACTGTTCTTCTTACACTTCTAATTTGAAGTGGGTTCTCAATTGGAGAAATAGCGTGAGCCATTTTTAGGTCGGCATATGCCTTCTTAGTCTGGCTAAGTTTTTCTTGCAACTCCGCTGCAGAAAGATCTTTTATTTCTGATTGTTTCATAATATAATATAAATTATGCTTCGAAATCTCTAGCAACGACGAATTTAGTTTTTACTGGAAGCTTTTGAGCTGCAAGACGTAACGCCTCTTTTGCAACTGACAAAGGTACTCCTCCAACTTCAAACATAATTCTTCCGGGTTTAACAACAGCTGCCCAATATTCAACGGCACCTTTACCTTTACCCATACGTACCTCAAGAGGTTTCTTAGTGATAGGTTTGTCTGGAAATATTTTGATCCATAATTGTCCTTCTCTTTTCATAAAACGAGTTGCAGCAATACGCGCAGCTTCGATTTGACGAGAGGTTAAGAACATTCCATCTTCATGTACAGATTTAATACCAAACATTCCATTAGAAAGTTCATGTCCTCTTTGAGAGTTCCCTTTCATTTTACCTTTTTGTACCTTACGGTATTTTGTTCTTTTAGGCTGTAACATTTTTCTTTAGTTTAAAAATTTACTTTCGTTTACGAGCGTCTGGTTTTCCTCCTTTGTTAAAAGGTTTTCTATCTCCTCTAGGAGAATCACCACCTTTACCACCAGCACCAGATTGTTTTTTGTCCATTCCGGCAAGTGGAGAAAGATCTCTCTTTCCATAAACTTCACCTTTCATGATCCACACTTTGATTCCCATTCTACCATAAGTAGTATGAGCTTCAGCCAAAGCATAATCAATATCAGCTCTGAAAGTTGATAGAGGAATTCTACCTTCTTTGAAACCTTCTGAACGAGCCATCTCTGCACCATTCAAACGACCAGAAATCAAAACTTTGATACCTTCAGCGTTCATACGCATAGAAGCAGCAATAGCCATTTTGATTGCACGTCTGTAAGAAATTCTGCTTTCGATTTGACGACAGATGCTTGTAGCAACTAGATACGCGTCAAGTTCAGGTCTTTTAATTTCAAAGATGTTGATTTGAACCTCTTTGTCAGTAATTTTCTTAAGTTCTTCTTTTAACTTGTCTACCTCTTGTCCGCCTTTCCCGATAATGATACCTGGTCTTGCAGTAGTGATAGTAACGGTTACAAGTTTTAAAGTTCTCTCGATGATTACTTTTGATACACTAGCTTTTGATAAACGAGCATGGATGTACTTTCTGATTTTGTGATCTTCGGCAAGTTTATCACCGTAATCATTTCCACCATACCAGTTTGAGTCCCATCCTCTGATGATACCAAGTCTATTTCCAATTGGATTTGTCTTTTGTCCCATCTTGTATTAAATTGCTTGTGTGTTATTAATAGATCCAAGCACGATTGTTACGTGATTAGAACGTTTTCTTATTCTGTGCGCACGACCTTGTGGTGCTGGACGAAGTCTTTTCAACATCATTCCACCATCTACTGTAATCGTTTTAACAAATAAACCTGCTTCTTCCATATTAGCTTCAGGGTTTTTTGCTTGCCAGTTGGCAATAACAGATAAAACCAATTTTTCTAATTTTCTTGAAGCTTCTTTAGAACTAAATCTTAAGATGTTTAGTGCTCTTTCTACTTTCTGACCTCTTACCAAGTCCGCTACTAAGCGCATTTTTCTAGGTGAAGTAGGGCAGTTATTCAATTTTGCGAAAGCAATAGACTTATTAGCCTCTTTTCTCGCATCTGCTGTTTCTCTTTTACGAACTCCCATTGCTTCTTATTTTTTACCTTTATTTTTTGCTCCAGCATGACCTCTAAAAGATCTAGTTGGTGAAAATTCTCCTAATTTGTGACCTACCATGTTTTCTGTTACGTAAACTGGTACAAATTGACGACCGTTATGAACTGCGATTGTTTGCCCAACAAAGTCTGGAGTAATCATAGAAGCTCTAGACCATGTCTTTACTACTCCTTTATTTCCACCAGCAATGTTTTCTTGAACTTTCTTGTCTAACTTATAGTGAACGAAAGGTCCTTTTTTTAATGAACGTGCCATATCTTATTATTTCTTTCTACGTTCTACGATATACTTGTTACTCGGGTTTTTCTTAGAACGAGTTCTATAACCTTTAGCTGGTATTCCATTTCTTGAACGTGGATGTCCACCAGAAGAACGTCCTTCACCACCACCCATTGGGTGATCGACAGGGTTCATTGCAACAGGTCTTGTTCTAGGTCTTCTTCCTAACCATCTTGTTCTACCAGCTTTTCCTGACACAACTAATTGGTGGTCTGAATTAGAAACCGCTCCAATTGTAGCCGAACAAGTCAACAAGATTAATCTTGTTTCTCCAGAAGGCATTTTAATTGTAGCATATTTTCCATCTCTTGCCATTAATTGAGCAAATGTTCCAGCAGAACGAGCGATTACCGCCCCTTGTCCTGGTCTCAATTCGATACAAGAAATAACAGTTCCAAGTGGAACTCTACTTAAAGGTAATGTATTACCAATTTCCGGTTGAGATTCTGGACCAGAAACTAATTTCTGACCAACTTTCAATCCGTTTTGAGCAATAATATACGTTTTCTCACCATCAGCATATGCTAATAATGCGATAAATGCAGTACGATTTGGATCATATTCAATTGATTTAACCGTCGCAGGAATTCCTTCTTTTGTACGTTTAAAATCAATGATACGATATCTCTGCTTGTGACCACCACCCGTATAACGCATGGTCATCTTTCCTTGACTATTTCTACCACCAGAGTTTTTTATCGGCGCTATCAAAGAGCGTTCCGGCTTATCAGTTGTAATGGCGTCATAACCATTCACAACTCTAAATCGCTGACCTGGGGTAATAGGTTTTAATTTTCTTACTGACATTTTATCTTAGATATTGTTGTAAAAATCAATTGTTTCTCCTTCTTGTACTTGAACAATTGCTTTTTTAATTGCATTAGTCTTTCCACTGATTAAACCACTTTTAGTGTATTTAGTAGTTCTATCCGGTCTTACGTTCATTGTGTTAACACTCAAAACAGTTACTCCATAAGCAGCTTCAACAGCTTTCTTAATTTGTACTTTATTTGCTTTTTTGTCAACAACAAATCCGAAGCGGTTTAAAACTTCACTTTCTTTGGTTACTTTTTCCGTTACTATAGGCTTAATTATGATGCTCATATCCTATTATTTACTTAAATTTTCTTCAATTATCTCCAAAGAACTCTCTAAAAGCACTAAATTATTAGCGTTTAAGATAGCGTAAGTACTTAATTCTAAGCTACTTACCACACTAGAGCCTTTTAAATTGCGTGACGACAAATATACATTTTTATTTACATCACCCAACACAAACAGGGATTTTTTATTTTCTAACTCTAAAGCTTTCAAAACGTTGATGAAATTTTTAGTGTTTGGTGTTTCAAATTCAAAGTCTGCAAGTACGATAATGTTCGACTCTTTTGCTTTGATTGAGAAAGCAGATTTTCTTGCCAAACGTTTCAAGCTTTTATTCAATTTGAATGAATAACTTCTTGGTCTTGGACCGAAAACTGTTCCACCACCTTTAAACAATGGATTCTTTGCACTACCCGCACGAGCAGTACCAGTTCCTTTTTGTTTTTTAATCTTACGCGTACTTCCCGCAACTTCAGCTCTTTCTTTAGCTTTGTGCGTTCCTTGTCTTTGATTAGCAAGATATTGCTTTACATCAAGGTATACTGCGTGATTGTTTGGTTCTATACCAAATACTGAATCAGAAAGTTGAACTTTTCTTCCAGTATCTTTTCCGTTGAAATCTAATACTTTTGCTTCCATTACTTCTGAATGATTACGTAAGAGTTGTTATGACCAGGAACACATCCTTTTATAACAAGTAGGTTCTTATCAGCCACTACTTTTAAAACTCTAAGGTTTTGAACTTTTACATTGTCTCCTCCCATTCTTCCAGCCATACGCATTCCTTTGAATACTCTAGATGGATAAGAAGAAGCTCCTACAGAACCCGGCGCTCTTAAACGGTTGTGTTGACCGTGAGTTGCTTGACCAACACCACCAAAACCGTGACGTTTTACAACCCCTTGAAAACCTTTACCTTTAGACACACCTTGTACATCTACAAATTCTCCTTCAGAAAAAATAGAAACATCAATAAGATCTCCTAATTTTTGTTCTGTTGCGAAATCCTGGAATTCAACGACTTTTTTCTTAGCTACAGTTCCCGCTTTTTTAAAGTGACCTAAAGCCGCTTTTGTGGAATGTTTCTCGTTTTTGTCATCGAAACCAAGTTGCAACGCTTCATACCCGTCAACACCTTTGGTTCTGACTTGGGTAACAACGCATGGTCCAGCTTCGATTACTGTACAAGGAATATTCTTCCCGTTCTCGTCGAAAATGCTAGTCATGCCGATTTTTCTACCAATTAACCCAGACATAATTATTAATTATTAATTATTAAATATAAATATAGAACGCAGCTTTTAACCGAATTCTATTTTTTTAGTGGGTGCAAATGTATAACTTATTTACACACAAACCAAAAAAATAATTTTCGATTAAAAACAGCGTCCTTTTCTTACTAGTAAGCTATTTAAACTTTGATCTCTACTTCAACACCGCTAGGCAATTCAAGTTTCATCAAGGCATCAATAGTTTTTGATGAAGATGAATAAATGTCAATTAATCTCTTGTATGACATTACTTCGAATTGCTCTCTCGCTTTTTTGTTAACGTGTGGAGAACGTAGCACTGTAAAAAGTTTTTTGTGAGTTGGTAATGGAATTGGTCCTGTCACTACTGCACCTGTACTTTTTACAGTTTTTACAATCTTCTCAGCAGACTTATCTACCAACATGTGATCGTAAGATTTTAATTTTATTCTGATTTTTTGACTCATTTTCTTAAAGATTATGCGTTTCCTTTTGCTTTTTTGATAACTGCTTCTGAAATATTAGAAGGCGTTTCAGAGTAGTGTGAAAATTCCATAGTAGATGTTGCTCTACCTGAAGAAAGTGTTCTTAACGTAGTAACGTATCCAAACATTTCAGATAATGGCACATCTGCTTTAATGGTTTTTGCACCAGCTCTATCACCCATATCATTCACCTGACCTCTACGACGGTTGATATCACCTACGATATCCCCCATGTTTTCTTCTGGTGTAATCACTTCCATTTTCATGATTGGCTCTAATATAACAGCACCAGCTGCCTTAGCTACCTCTCTATACCCCATTCTTGCTGCAAGCTCAAAAGAAAGTGCATCAGAATCCACTGGGTGGAAAGATCCGTCTAATAAAGTTACTTTTAAACTATCTACTTGGTATCCTGCTAAAGGACCTGTTTTCATAGCTTCTCTGAAACCTTTTTCTACAGATGGAATATATTCTTTAGGAACGTTACCACCTTTTACAGCATTAACAAACTGCAATCCTACAGGAGCTTTACCATCAACTTCATCAGCAGGCTCTAGTCTAAATACGATATCACCGAATTTACCACGACCACCAGATTGTTTCTTGTAAGTTTCTCTGTGTTGAGCAGATTTTGTAAATGCTTCTTTGTATTCAACTTGAGGTTCCCCTTGGTTTACTTCAACTTTAAATTCACGTTTCATTCTATCAACCAAGATATCTAAGTGAAGCTCACCCATACCAGAAATAATAGTCTGACCTGAAGCCTCATCAGTTCTAACAGTAAATGTAGGATCTTCTTCTGCTAATTTAGCCAAAGCCATACCCATTTTATCTACGTCAGCCTTAGTTTTAGGCTCAATAGCAATACCAATTACTGGCGCTGGGAATTTCATTGACTCAAGAATGATTGGGTGTTTTTCATCACACAATGTATCTCCAGTTTTTATATCTTTAAATCCAACTGCCGCTCCAATATCACCTGCTTCGATATAATCGATTGGGTTTTGCTTGTTGGCATGCATTTGGTAGATACGAGAAATTCTTTCTTTGTTTCCTGAACGAGTGTTCAAAACATAAGAACCTGCATCCAAGCGTCCTGAATAAGCACGGAAAAAAGCTAAACGACCTACGAATGGGTCAGTAGCAATTTTAAACGCTAAAGCAGCGAATGGCTCTTTAACATCTGGCTTACGCAATATTTTAGTTTGATCTTCTTCTAATAACTCAGCATCATCAGGATGAATCCCTTCGATACCTTCTTTATCCATTGGAGATGGCAAATATTTACATACTGCATCTAACATGAATTGAACTCCTTTGTTTTTAAAAGAAGAACCAGCAATCATAGGAATGATGGCCATATCCATTACAGCTGCTCTTAATGCAATGTTGATTTCTTCCTCTGTGATAGAGTTTTCGTCTTCCATGAATTTTTCAAGCAAAGTCTCATCATAATCAGCAACTGCCTCAATAAGAATCGATCTGTATTCTTTAACCTCGTCAAGCATATCTTCTGGAATAGGTACAATCTCGTAAGTTGCCCCCATACCTTCTTCATCCCAAACAATAGCCTGGTTTCTTACTAAATCCACAACACCTTTGAAATCATTTTCTTCACCAATAGGCAAAGTGATCGCAACTGCATTTGATTTCAACATATCTCTTACTTGTTGACAAACCATCAAAAAGTTAGAACCTTGTCTATCCATTTTATTAACGAAACCAATACGCGGTACTCTGTATTGATCTGCTAATCTCCAGTTAGTTTCTGATTGCGGCTCAACACCATCAACAGCACTAAATAAGAAAACCAAACCATCAAGCACACGCAAAGAACGGTTTACTTCAACAGTAAAGTCAACGTGTCCCGGTGTATCGATAATATTAAAGTGGTAAGGCAATGTTTCAGGTAAAACTTTACCTTGAGTAGTTGGAAAATTCCATTCACAAGTTGTAGCAGCAGAAGTAATTGTAATACCTCTTTCTTGCTCTTGTGCCATCCAGTCCATTGTTGCAGCACCATCGTGTACTTCACCAATTTTGTGTGATTTTCCAGTATAGAATAATATACGCTCCGTTGTTGTTGTTTTACCAGCATCAATGTGAGCAGCAATTCCTATGTTTCTTGTATATTTAAGTTCTCTAGCCATTTCTTAAGAATTAAAATCTAAAGTGAGAGAATGCTTTATTAGCTTCTGCCATTTTGTGAGTATCCATTCTCTTTTTAACAGCAGCTCCTTCCTCTTTAGCCGCAGCTAAACATTCTGAAGCTAACCTTTGAGCCATTGATTTTTCGTTTCTTCTTCTAGAATAAAGTATCAACCACTTCATCGCCATAGAAATTTTTCTATCTGGACGAATTTGCATTGGAATTTGAAACGTAGCACCACCTACTCTACGACTACGTACTTCTACGTGAGGCATAACATTGGTTAACGCATCTTTCCAAATTTCTAATGATGGTTTCTCTGCATCTTGTTTTTTAGACTCAATGATGTCAATCGCATCATAAAATACTTTAAACGCTGTCGATTTTTTTCCATCCCACATTAAGTTGTTCACAAAACGTGTTACCAGTTGATCATTAAACCTTGGATCTGGTAAAAGTGGTCTTTTCTTTGCCGCTCTTTTTCTCATGTCTTTTTTTTAATAAAATGTCATACTCATACAGCTGTGATTAATCACATCCCTATAAGAAATAACTTTTTAAATTACTTTTTTGCTTCTTTTGGGCGTTTTGCTCCGTACTTAGATCTTCTTTGCGTTCTTCCTGCTACTCCTGACGTATCAAGTGCACCACGAACGATGTGATATCTAACTCCTGGTAAATCTTTTACCCTTCCACCCCTAACTAATACTATCGAGTGCTCTTGTAAATTGTGTCCTTCACCAGGGATGTAAGCATTCACTTCATTACCATTTGTCAAACGTACACGCGCTACTTTACGCATTGCAGAGTTTGGTTTTTTTGGTGTTGTAGTGTAAACACGCGTACAAACCCCTCTTCTTTGAGGACAAGAATCTAAAGCAACCGATTTACTCTTCTTAGTTATCTGAGTTCTTCCTGTTCTTACTAATTGTTGAATTGTTGGCATAATTAATACTAAAAATTTCTTATTATATTAAATTCCCGCTTTTTACGGGGTTGCAAATGTAGAAAATATTTTTCACTCTACAAACGTTAAACCATTAATTTTCAATAAGATTATTTTGTCATTTGATTTTTATTACAAACCATAGATATTTGCATTACATTTATTAAAACTTACATTCATTTGAAACCTCATATAATTTCTTTTCTGCTTTTATTTTTCGGACTAAATTGTTTTGCCCAAAATTTTCAGCTACACATAATTGGAAGCTCGGACTCCGAAACAAAAACTGTTGATTCCTTAAATTACAATTCAAATCATAAAAACACAAAATCAATTACTGATGAAATAGCTCGAATATCAGACAGACTATCCAAAATAGGCTTTATAGAAAACAAAATCATCACTACCATTAAAACAAAAGACTCCACTTATCTATCCAAATTAAGCTTGGGAAACAAAATTAAATTCATATATATATATATAGGTAGAAATAACCAATTAAACAATATACTAAACCCAACCAAAACTACCGACACAATAACCCTCAAATACGAAGAAATAGAAACCTTCCTGAATAGCACCCTAAAAAAGCTAGAAGAAAACGGATTTGCTTTAGCAAAATTAAAACTAACTAATATCCAAAATAAAAGCAAAGCTCTTTATGCCGATTTAGAATTCATATCTGATAAAAAAAGGAAAATAAATTCAATCGAAATAAAATATGCAGGAAAAGGCAAAAAAATCAACTTCCCAAAAAGTTACGCTAAGCAAATTAACAACAAATACAACAACAAAATTTTCAATAAAAACATCATTGAAGAAATCCATAATGAATTTGAGAAATTCAGATTTGCAAACCAAGTTAAATATCCAGAAATTTTACTAACCAAAGACACCACTAAAATTTACATTTATCTTGAAAAAAGAAAATCAAATACTTTTGATGGATTTATAGGTTTTTCTAATAACGATAACAAAAAAATAAAATTTAACGGCTATCTAGACATAGCTCTTGAAAACACGTTAGGCGTTGGAGAGCAGTTTTCAATTTACTGGAAAAGCGACGGAAACAAACAAAAAACATTTAAAACAAATATAGAAATACCCTATTTATTCAAAAGTCCAATAGGAATTAAAGCAAATCTTGCAATTTTCAAACAAGACAGTACTTTCCAAAACACAAAAACCGGTATTGATTTAGGATATTTAATCAATTACAACTCCAGAATTTATCTAGGATATCAATCAACAGAATCCAGCGACATACAAAACACAAACAGCGAACAACTAAGCGACTATAAAAACTCTTATTTGACTTCAAATTTTGAATACACAAAAAATGACTATAACACCATCTCTTCGAAAAAATCAGCATTATCAATAACAATTGGTACCGGAAAAAGACAAATAAACAATCAATCCGAAACTACTGAACCAAATAAACAATTTTTTATAAATTTAGAAGCCACCCATACTTTCTATTTGAATAAAAAAAACAACATCAACGTAAAAAGTCAAAATTATTTTTTACAAAGCGATAAATACATAATAAACGAATTATTCCGTTTCGGAGGCATTAATTCGATTAGAGGTTTTGAAGAAAACAGTTTACAAGGACATTTTTTAACATCAATTTTAACAGAATATCGCTATACACTTTCTCCAAGTTTATACTTACATTCCATCATGGATTACGCCATCTATAAAGACAAAACTTTAACCGACAAAAACAACCAAAAAACTGAACTTATAGCACTGGGACTAGGACTGGGACTGCAAACAAAAAGCGGATTACTAAAATTAGCTTTAGCAAATGGAAACACAAAAAATCAAAAAATAAATTTTTATAACACTATTATTCACATATGTTATAATGTTAAATTTTGAATGCGTGCATAAAAAATCATTTCAAATGTTAGGAAAGTTAACAAATTATTAAGATTTTTGTCTCACTAATTCAAAATATTTAAAAATGAAACTAAAGTTCAATGGATTCTTAGTACTATTAGTAGTACTTGTGGCGCAACTAACTTTTGCGCAAGAAAGAGCTGTTTCAGGAACTGTTTCTGATAATGCAGGATTGCCTTTACCAGGCGTGAGTGTATTAGTGAAAGGAACTAAATCTGGAACACAAACTGATTTTGATGGAAAATATTCTATCAAAGCAACACCAAGTCAAGTCTTGGTTTTTAGCTATATTGGTATGAAAGGCCAAGAAGCAGCAGCTAGTTCATCAACAGTTAATGTAAAATTAGCAAGTGATGCATTAGAACTTGAAGGTGTTGTAGTAACAGCTTTAGGTGTTAAAAGAGAGAAAAAATCTCTTGGTTATGCTACTCAAGAATTAAAAGGAGGTGACTTAAAAAGCGGAACTTCAAGTGGAAACTTCCTAAATGAACTTTCTGGAAAAGTAGCGGGTGTTAACATTACAAGAAACTCAAACTTTGGAGGTTCTACTAGTGCGGTATCACGTGGTATCAAAGCTATAGGTCAAAGTAATGAAATGCTTATTGTAATTGACGGTATGCCAATCAACAACTCAAACACTTCTACAGATGGCCTAACATCTCAAACGACAGGTAGACAAGGTTTTGATTATGGTAATAATGGTATGGATATCAATCCTGATGACATTGAAAGTGTCAACGTATTAAAAGGTGCTGCTGCATCTGCACTATACGGATACCTAGCCGGTAATGGAGTTTTGATGATTACTACTAAAAAAGGAAAATCTAAAAAAGGATTAGGAATTACTGTCTCATCTGAAGTAGTAAGCGGTTCAATAGATAAAAGTACTTTTGTAAAATATCAAAAACAGTACGGAGCTGGTTATGGTGGATCTTTCGGCAGTCAAGATGTAAACGGAGATGGAATTCCCGATACAGTTGTTGCTATGGGAGACGATGCTTCCGCAGGAGATGCTTTTAACCCTTCTCTTAAAGTATACCAATGGGATGCTTTTTCAGCATATCCAGGAAACGCAAACTACGGAAAAGCAACACCATGGGTAGCTGCTAAAAACGACCCTACTACTTTCTTTAAAAACTCTCTTTCATTAGTAAATAGCGTTTCATTTGAAGATGCTAATGACAAGTCTAATGTAGTTTTTAATTACAGTAACACAAAACAAAGTGGCATTTTACCAAATAGTGAATTAAACAAAAACAACTTTAGTTTAAAATTGAATCATCAGTTTACCGACAAATTATCGCTTAGCTCTTTCGCTAACTTTTCTAACCAGGCTGCTACAGGTAGAAACATGACAGGATATAGCGACAATATGATCACTGGTTTTCGTCAATGGTGGCAAACAAACGTTGATATCAAACAACTAGAGCAAGCATACAACAACTCAGGAGGACAAAACATTACTTGGAATAGAACTTCCGTAGATAACGGATATCCTGCTTATTGGAACAACCCTTATTTTGAGCGTTACAAAAACTATCAAAATGACAGCAGAAATCGTTTTGTAGGGTATGCAAACTTAACTTACAAAATTGCGGACTGGCTATCAGCAACAGGCAAAATATCTACAGATACTTATTCTGAGATTCGTGAAGAAAGAGTTGCAGTTGGATCTGTAACAAAAACATTCGGAATCAATTCATTAGACGAAGCATCAGGATACCAACGCTACAATGGTAACTTCTCTGAACAGAATTATGATATACTTCTTAACTTTAAAAAGAACTTCGGTGAAGACTTCTCTTTAAGTGGAGTAGCCGGAGGTACAATAAAAAGAAATGTTTTCAATACAATTACCGCTTCAACCCAAGGAGGTTTGATTGTTCCTGGACTTTACTCTTTATCTAATTCAGTTTCTACCAGCCCTTATCCTTACGAAAGAGCCACTAAAAGTGGTGTAAACAGTTATTATGTTTCTGCTTCTTTCGGATATAAAGATTTCTTGTACGTAGATGCTACCTCTAGAAGAGATGCATTCTCAAACTTACCTGTAGGCGATAATTCACTATGGAGCAACTCTGTATCTGGAAGTTGGGTTTTTTCTAACAACATCGATGCAAGCTGGTTATCATTTGGTAAATTAAGAGGCGGTTATTCTGAAAGTCCACTTGGAACTCCAGGATTAGCTTTAGTAGATACTTATGCTAAAATTGATGCTTTTAACGGAAACCAACAATATTCTGTAAATAGCATAAAAAACAATCCAAACCTTCAACCGATTAAAACTAAAACACAAGAGATTGGTCTTGAAATGCAGTTCTTAAAGAAAAGAGTTGGATTTGACGTGAGTTTGTATAAAAACGTAAATAACGGTGAAGCGGTGAATGTTCCTTATTCACCTGCAACAGGTAATTCAAGCCGCTATGTAAATGCTGCTACAATTGAAAATAAAGGTATTGAGGTTCAGTTTAATGTAACTCCAATTAAAACAAATGATTTTGCTTGGGACATCAATGTAAACTGGTCTAAAAACAACAACATGGTAACTAAATTAGCTGATGGTATTGAAAACTTGCAAATTAGTTCATTCCCCGGAAGTGTTACTTTAAATGCTGTAGTAGGACAACCTTTTGGAGTACTAAAAGGAGTAGATTACACATATGCTGCTGACGGTCAAAGGATTGTAAATAAAACAACTGGTAGATATATATTAGGTACTGATCCAAATGCTATTATCGGAAACGTTAACCCAGATTGGATTGGTGGTATTCGTAATAAATTTACATACAAAAGCTTTTCTTTTAGCTTCTTAATTGACATGAAAAAAGGCGGAGATGTATTCTCTACAGATCAATGGTATGGCGTAGGAACTGGTTTAGGTGAGCAAACAGTTGGAAATAACGAATTAGGAAACCCAGTAAGAAATTCTGCTGCCAGTGGTGGTGGTGTTATCTTTCCTGGAGTATACGCTGATGGTACTCCTAACACAACTAGATCAGACTATTTTAGACCTGCAGCAGGAGCAATCACTAACTCTTACTCTGGAGGGGCAAGAAAAGGTTACGTATATGATGCTGGTTTTATCAAACTAAGAGAGGTAAATATCACTTATAGCTTACCAACTGCATTAGTTTCAAAATTGAAATTAGCTGACTTTAAAATCGCACTTGTTGGATCTAATTTATGGATAATTGATAAAAATCTTCCAGATGCAGACCCTGAAAGCGGATTAGGATCTAATGCTGGTTCGTTAGGACTGTCTATCGGATCTCTACCAAGTACTAGAAATATTGGTTGTAACTTAACAATAAAATTTTAAACGATGAAAAATAAACTATTCATACTGCTCCCACTTTTAACCATGTTTGCATCATGTTCTGATGACATTACAGGATTAAATCAGGACACTAAACGTCCTACGACAACCAAAGCGGAATACTTGTTCACCAATGCAGAACACGCAATGATGGATCAAGTAACAAGCACATCAGTAAACTATAATGTTTTTAGATTATTCGCTCAACAATGGACAGAAGTTCAATACCCACAAGAAAGTCAATATGATCTTAGTGGACGTAAAATTCCTGATGCACATTGGATAACTTACTATCGTGATGTATTGAGAGATTACAAAGAATCTAAAGATCTTTTGCTTGCAGAAAAAGCAACGTTTGTAGGATCTGCTACAGATGCAAAAGTTTTAGATAATAAGATTGCAGTAATTGATATACTAGCAGCTTACACTTATGGCATATTAGTAGATACTTTTGGAGACATTCCATATACAGAAGCATTGGACATTATCAATCATCCACTTCCAAAATATGATGATGCACAAGTAATCTACAAAGATCTTATTGTAAAATTAACAACTGCCTCTAATGCTTTAGACAAAACCAACGGAAGTTTTGATGCAGCTGACCTTGTTTATCAAGGAAACACAGCAAAATGGGCTAAGTTTGCCAACACACTTCGTTTAAGAATGGCTATCAACATGGATGATGTTGACCATGCATACGCAGGAACTCAAGCTTTAGCTGCAATAGCTGATGGAATATTTACACAAAATTCAGATAGTGCTTACCTAAAATATGCGACTATCCAACCTAATGCTAATCCATTATATGTTGATTTAGTAGCTTCAGGTCGTAACGACTTTTTACCAGCAAATACGTTTGTTAATAAGTTGAATGCGCTTAGTGATCCAAGAAGCGATAAATACTTCACTGGCAAAATAAGTGGAGCTTATAAAGGTGGTACATATGGAGAACTTAACGTTTATGCTAATTTCACTCATCTTACTGAAACTATCAAAAACCCGGTTTATCCTGGAGTATTGTTAACGTATTCTGAAACAGAATTCTTATTAGCAGAAGCTGCAGCAAGAAACATCGCCGTTGGCGGTACAGCTGCAACACATTACACTGCTGCAATCACTGCTTCTATGCAGGATTGGGGTGTAGCTGCAGCCGATATTGCAACTTACCTTTTAAGACCAGACGTAGTTTATGCAACAGCGACTGGAACTTGGCAACAAAAAATAGGCGAACAATCATGGATTGCTTTATTTAACAGAGGATTTGAAGCTTGGACTTCTTACAGAAGATTAGATTTCCCTGTTCTACATGTTCCTACTGTTACTTATGGCGACATCACTGAAGTTCCAAAACGATATTCATATCCTGTAGTGGAAAGAACTCTTAATAAAACAAATGTAGACGCTGCAATTGCAAAACTTACAAATGATAATGTTACTAGTCACGTTTTCTGGGATAAACACTAATTATCACCAAAATAATATTAAAAACCATCCCATTTTTTGGGGTGGTTTTTTTTTTATATATTTGCACCATGGAAAAAGAACACCAAATATTCGGGATTAGAGCAATAATTGAAGCCATACAAGCGGGCGCAACGGTAGACAAAGTATACATTCAGAAGGAAGCAAGCAGCGAACTGATGAAAGACTTAATGAAAGTGATGAAGCGTGGCAACATTAACTTTTCTTACGTTCCTGTTGAAAAGCTTAATAGACTTACGCCTAATAACCATCAAGGTGCAGTGGCAACAATTTCTCCTATCTCCTTTTTTGATTTAGAATCATTGATAGAATCAGTAATAGAAAATGGCAAAAAACCATTGTTTTTAATTTTGGACCAAATATCGGATGCACGTAATTTTGGTGCTATAATAAGAACTGCAGAATGTACTGGTGTAAATGGAATTATAGTTCAAAAGGCTGGTTCCGCACCTGTAAATGGCGATACCGTAAAAACTTCTGCTGGAGCCGTTTTTAACATTCCAATATGTAAAGTAGAACACATCAAAGATGCTATTTTTCTTTTACAGGCCAGTGGTATAAAAACAGTAGCCGCTACAGAAAAAACAGATCAAAATATTTATGACATTTCTTTAAACGAACCTGTAGCCATCATAATGGGATCCGAAGATCGTGGAGTAAATCCATCTGTACTTAAAATTGTAGATGAAAAAGCAAAACTACCTATGTTTGGAACTATTGGATCTTTAAATGTTTCAGTAGCTTGTGGTGCTTTTTTATATGAGGCGGTAAGACAGCGATCTTAGATTGTTGGACCTCTTAGATTTTTAGAATATTTTACGCTATAAACTCTTTACTAAAAATGAATTAAGACTCCGGTTTTGGTTCATTTTTTTCATTTAAGACGATTGTATATTCTACCGGGAAATCAGAAGAGTAATACGACAGTAGTTCTTCCGTTTCATCTAGTGGCAGATTTACAAAATTTCCATTTGCATCGAAACGTTGCATGAATTTATCTTCTTCAGGATTGTAATCTGGTTTTTCCCAATCGTATTTGATTACCTTTTTATACTCTGGTGTTTTGTAGAATAAAGATAAGACAAAACCAGTTATCAATCCAGCCAAGTGACCTTCCCAAGAAATTGCTTTTTCTCCCGAGGTCTCGGGACTTGGAAAAACATACCAAACTAAACCACCATAAATAACAATTACAGCAAGTGACAAAGCCACTAAGCGATAATATTGTGTTTGTATTCCCTTAAAGAAAATAAAACTCACTAGGACATAAATCAAACCACTAGCACCAATATGGTAATTATCCCTCCCAATAATCCAAGTAATTATTCCCGAAAGCAAAATTCCAAATCCAATAACTTTGACAGATTGATTCGCATAAAAAAATTGTAAAGCGGCTAATAAAATGAGTAATGGAATGGAATTATTATAAAGATGCTCAATATCAGCATGAATAAAAGGGCTAAATAAGATTCCTTGTAAACCCATAAGCTCTCTTGGGTAAATTCCATTATGAACAAAATCAAAATCAAATCGGACTTCAAGCCAAAAAATAAACCACAGGAATACTACAAAAAAAAGTGGAAGTCCAATAACCGCATTAGTAAATTTGAAATGATTATCCATTAGTTTTAATTTCGTGTTCTTTTAAATTAAACTCAAAAACTTATCCAAAAGCAATTTAATGCTATTTTGTCATATTAAAACTAAAAGAACATTTTAAATACAGTCCCCTAGCCCAGATGGAAACGACATCCTTTTTATCTCGTTTTTTAACGAGATAAAAAGATATAGTGGACAGCTGGAAATAGCTCCAAATAAAAACAGTAATTTTACCAAAGTTATTTTTTGATAGATGATTAAAGATTAACGAATTTAGATTTCAGATTTAAAAAATAAATGGAAGCACCACTTGCAGAACGCATTCGACCACAAAAATTAGAAGACTATATCAGTCAATCCCATTTGGTAGGGCCAAGCGGCTCATTGACTCAACAAATCACAAAAGGAATAATTCCTTCGTTGATTTTCTGGGGACCACCAGGAACTGGAAAAACAACTTTGGCACAAATTATTGCACAAGAATCTAAACGACCATTTTACATTTTGAGCGCTATCAATTCAGGTGTGAAGGATATTCGAGATGTTATTGAAAAAGCAAAACAAAGTGGCGGATTATTTACTGCAAAAAATCCTATCCTGTTTATCGATGAGATTCATCGTTTTAGCAAATCTCAACAAGACTCTTTGCTGGCTGCTGTGGAAAAAGGTTGGATAACACTGATAGGTGCAACCACAGAAAATCCAAGTTTTGAAGTTATCCCTGCATTACTTTCACGTTGTCAAGTTTATGTTTTAAATGCTTTTACAAAAGCCGATTTAGAAGCCTTATTGGAACGCGCCATGAAAACGGATTCTTTTTTAGCAAACAAAAACATTGTTTTAAAAGAAACAGAAGCTTTATTGCGACTTTCTGGAGGTGATGGACGTAAGCTATTAAATATTTTTGAACTTGTCGTAAACGCCTCTAATGAAGCCGAAATTATAATCACTAACGATCGAGTCTTTGAATTGGTGCAACAAAATACCGTTTTGTATGACAAAAGTGGCGAACAGCATTATGATATTATTTCGGCTTTTATAAAATCAATTCGAGGAAGTGATCCTAACGGGGCTGTATATTGGCTGGCTCGAATGATTGAAGGTGGTGAAGATGTAAAATTCATAGCCAGACGTATGCTTATTCTATCCAGTGAAGACATAGGAAATGCGAACCCTACTGCTTTCATTATGGCGAATAATGCATTCCAGGCAGTTTCAACTATTGGCTATCCTGAAAGCCGGATTATATTAAGCCAATGTGCCATTTACTTAGCAACTTCTGCTAAAAGTAATGCTTCGTATCTTGCAATTGGAACAGCACAACAACTAGTGAAACAAACTGGTGATTTGCCGGTTCCAATTCATTTGCGCAACGCACCCACTAAATTAATGAAAGAACTGGGTTATGGGGAAGAGTATAAATATTCTCATGATTTTGCCAACAATTTTGCAGAACAGGAATTTCTACCTAATCATTTAAGTAATACACCAATTTATAATCCGGGAAACAACTCACGAGAAAATACCATTCGGGAATTCCTAAAAAACCGTTGGAAAAACAAATATGGATATTAAAATCTAAAATTTAACATCTACTTTTTCAGAAATCAATTTGTCATTTAGGTAATATTCAAAAAGCCATTGGTTGTCTTTTGCGATTAGAACACCTTGTACATTCCCTTTTGCAGCAATGAAACAATCCTTTCTTGAAGAATTAAATATTTTCAAAATCACTTTCGGTGAACTATCAATTAACTGAAAACCTGTAGCTGTAGGTTGTGCATAAAGTGTTCCCGAACTATCGCCACCCATATTTGCCTTTACAGTTTCATTTGTAGATATAGATGCAGAAACTTCTTGAGAAACTAGCGATGGACTAGTTGGGTTCAAATTTGTATCTGAATTACGTACAACTGCATTATTATATTTATATTCTAAGGCATAAACAGAAATAAAAGCTTTATTCAAAGCCTCAGTATAGGCTAATTGAAAATCTTTTTCTTTACTTATACCGCTGGCAGATTGAAAAATAATTTTCCCATTACAATCCTTGAAAGTGACATGTAATTTTGTTGTTAAAAAAGACTTTTCTTTTACCACATCAAAATACATCAAACTACATCTATCATTGTATTCTTTTGGTAAAGACTCATTTGTATAAAAGGCCTGAAAACCTGCTTTATTCAAATTAAACTTAGATAAAGTAGCGAGCCTATATTGATTATCACTTTTTATAAAGTCAAATTTCAATGGAATAAGTACCGCTTTACAATCATTTACAGATTGCGAGAAACAGTAACTTGAAATTAATACTGCGAAAAATAGGAATCGTGTTTTCATATGTAGGTAATTTTTTTATTAAAGGAATATTGCATCGCCATTCTTCATTTATGATTGTTTTTTGAATCATGGCGATACCATAATTTATAAATATTTTTTTAATTCTAATAAGTGATTGACTTGTTTAATATTTTGTTCTACTTGTGCTTTACTTTCATTAAAATAAATAGCATCAAAACCTGCATTAAGAGCTCCTTCAACATCTGCTTCTAAACTATCCCCTATCATAATACTGCTTTCTTTTTTGGCTTTGGCCAAATCAAGGGCATATTCAAAAATAATAGGATTTGGCTTTTTTACACCTGCCATTTCAGAATTAGTAATTGTTTGAAAATAATTTCCAATATTTGAATTGTTTAACTTTTTAAATTGCACTTCAGCAAAACCATTAGTAATGATGTGCAGTTTATATTTTTGATTTAAATAATCCAAAACCTCAAAACTTCCGTCAAAAAGATGGTTATTTTCAGGTAATCGTTGAATGTATTCTTGAGCTATAGTTTCAATCTCTTCATCAGAAATAGTGTAGTTCAATGCATCAAAAGAATGTTTCAATCGATTGTAGCGCAATTCACTATGCGTAATTTTATCATATTGATACAATTTCCAGCATGCTTGATTTATTGGAACATATTTTTTAATGAATGCTGCGATTTCAATTGTTGGATGACTTTTATTAAAAATAGTCGCAAACGTTAATTCAGAATTTTTATCAAAATCCCAAAGCGTATGATCTAAATCAAAGAATACGTCTTTTATAATGGTATGTTTCATTTTTAACTTCTAAAATATTCCTTCATCGACAAAGCTAAAATAACTAGCTTCCGTCACAATAAGGTGGTCTAAAACTTTTATTTCTAAACTATCTCCTGCTAGTTTTAGTTTCCGTGTAATTTGTTTGTCAGCATCGCTTGGAATCAATGTTCCCGAAGGATGATTGTGGCATAATATTAATCCCGTTGCCCCTATTTCTAGTGCCATTTTAAAGACTAATCGCACGTCAACCAAGGTTCCGGTTATTCCGCCTTTACTCAATTGTGATTTTGAAATGACTTTGTTTGAATTATTCAAATATACAATCCAAAATTCTTCGTGTGGCAATTCACCAATAATAGGCTGCATGATTTCGAAAATTGTTTTACTGGAAGTAATTTTTGTTAATTCAACTGCATCCTCTTCCCTTCTTCGTCTTCCTAGTTCTAAAGCAGCAATAATCGAAATTGCTTTGGCTTCGCCTATTCCTTTAAAATTTGTCAATTGAGAAATTGATAATTTCCCTAACGCATTCAAATTATTATTGACGCTCCCTAAAATCCGTTTACTCAAATCAACTGCTGATTCGTTACGACTTCCTGAACCAATCAAAATAGCAATCAGTTCTGAATCGCTCAAAGCACTTTTGCCTTTCAGCATTAGCTTTTCTCTTGGTTTGTCGTCTTCGGACCAATTAGTAATTGGGAAAAAAGAATTTTCAGGCATAGGCTTATTTTCTATTAAATTTGTTTTTTCATACAAATACTATTTTCTAAACCCACATAAGGTTCGTAATTATCAACAATAGCATAGCCTACTTTTTGATACAAACCGATGGCCTCTTTTTGTTTATACAAAGTTTCCAATACGGATAAAGAAAACCCTAACTCATGTGCCCAAAGTTCCAATTCATGCAATATTTTTTGGGCTAACCCCATCCCTCGTGCTTCGGGAGAAACAAACATACGCTTTAATTCAATTGTATCTTTATCGTATTTCTTGAAACAACCACAGGCTACAGCTTTATCATCGAGATAAATAATAACAACATTAGGATTTAATTCTATGACATTATTCCTCCAATAATTTGTTTTTAATTCTGGATAACACTCCCACAAACTGGTATCTAATGCCGCGATAAGATCAATAAAATCCTGGCTCTCACTGGTCGTTTTAGTAATTTCTATTTTATTATTCATGCTGTTTTATTTCATCAATTCCTTAACTTCATCGAAATTTAATCCACCATAATTCCCTGAACTCATCAATAACAAAGCTGAATTTTCAAGATTTAAGTTGAATAAATAAGCCGCAAAATCTTTTGGATTGGTATAAATAATTAAATCTTTTCTATTGAATGCATTAGCAATTTGCTCGTAAGTCACTTCTTCCAGCTGCTTAATTTTTACTGCATCTGGAGAATAGAAAACAACTGCTTTATCAGCATTTTCTAACGCACCTTCATATTCTTTTAAAAATTCAGCATTCAGGCTGCTATAGGTATGTAACTCTAAACAAGCCACCAAAGTTCTATTTGGATATTGCTCTTTGACAGCTTTTGTTGTTGCCGCCACTTTACTTGGCGAATGGGCAAAATCTTTATAGGCCACTTTTGTTTTACTCTCCGCAATTTTTTCCAATCGTTTTGAAGCGCCTTTAAAACTGGCAATTGCTTCATAAAAATCAGCTTCATCTACGCCCATATTTTGACAAATCCATTTGGCTCCGGCCAAATTATTAAGATTATGTGCTCCAAAAACCTCTATTGGCATGTTGCCTTCGGGAGTTTCGAGAAGTGTAACACCATCGCTTACGGCATATTTTGGTGTATGATAGGCTAATTTTCGGATTGGATTCGTAGCGGCTTCGGCGACACGTTTCACTTCGGAATCATCTTCATTGTAAACCAAAATTCCACCATTGGTAATTTTGCCAATAAAAATTTCAAACTGTTCTACATAATTTTCATACGTTGGAAAAACATTGATATGATCCCAGGCTATTCCAGAAATCAAAGCAATATTGGGTTGGTACAAATGAAACTTTGGCCTTCTGTCTATTGGCGAAGACAAATACTCATCTCCTTCTAAAACAATAAAATCATTTTCTTCTGTAAGATGTACCATCGTGTCAAATCCTTCCAGTTGTGCGCCAACCATATAATCAACCGCTATATCATGATAATGCATCACATGAAGAATCATTGAGGTTATGGTTGTTTTTCCATGAGAACCACCAATTACAACGCGCGTTTTATTTTTGGATTGTTCATACAAGAACTCTGGATAAGAATATATTTTCAGGCCTAATTCCTGTGCTTTCAACAATTCAGGATTATCTGCTTTGGCATGCATTCCTAGAATTACTGCTTCAATATCTGAGGTAATTTTTTCAGTAAACCAACCTAATTCTGGAGGCAAAATTCCTTTTTTATCTAATCTTGATTTTGACGGTTCAAAAATGGCATCATCACTTCCTGTAACTTGATACCCTTTGTTGTGTAATGCTAAAGCGAGATTGTGCATGGCACTTCCACCGATAGCTATAAAATGTGTACGCATTAAGTTTATGATTTATAGTTGTTGAATTCAAGAGGAATTAAAATCTGTCCTGAACTTTTTTATCCTTTTTTATCTTTATATTCTTCTAAAACCGATTTAGCTTTTTCAGGATCATTCATTTTGTTTTTATACAAATTAGCCAGCATTTGATAGCCGACTTTTGAACCACCTACAGCTATTGCTTTTTTATATTGTTGTTCTGCAACCTTATATCTTTTAAAATACTCCTCAATATGTCCTTTAGATAAATACCCATCAACGGGTGATAATCGTAACAATTCATTTGAATATTTTATAGCTTTAGACTCACTACCACCGACGATTCCTGGCAACTGAATATACAATTCTACTAATGCCCAACGTGCCTCAATGTGCTTTGGGTTAAAAAGGATCGCTTTTTCAAAAGACTCTTTAACCTCATCTATCATTCCGAGTGCCTTGAATTTATTGACCTGTGTGGCTTTCATTCCTAGCGCTCCTCCATATTTAAAATAATAATTAGCTTCCGAAGGTTTTAATTGTTTGAGTTTTTTATAATAACCAATCGCTTTATCCCAAGATTTATTTCGTCCGGCTATATCTCCTAAATATTCAATGGCCTTCAAATCAGAAGGATTAGTCTTTAAAATAGATTCAAAAATGGACTGTGCCTGATCAAATTTTTCTTCTTTGAAAAATTTCTCTGCTTTATCAAAATTGGATTGGGACCAAATCATTAAAGGAAGTAATAAAAAGAAGTATACCATTTTTTTCATCTTTCAAAAATAAGGAAATTTTGAAGTATTAAACAGCTTTTTTAGGCTAAAAGAACCCAAAATTAAAAAAGAAAACATAATAAATAAGAAACATTACCATAACATAGAGTAATTACTTTCGTAAAAACTAAAAATGAAAAGAAAAAGAAAGATTCCGCTAGTGGTTATAAGTGATGTTCATTTAGGCACTTACGGATGCCACGCAAAAGAGTTGTTGCAGTATTTAAAATCGATAAATCCTCAAACATTAGTTTTAAATGGAGACATCATCGATATGTGGAGTTTCACCAAAAGCTATTTTCCAGCATCACACATGAATGTCTTGAGACAAATCATAAAAATGTCAAATCAAGGAACCCGCGTTATTTACATTACCGGGAACCATGATGAAGCTTTGAGAAAATACTCCGATTTTATTTTAGGGAATTTTGAACTGGCTGATAAATTAATTCTGGATTTAGACGGGAAGAAAACGTGGATTTTCCATGGAGATGTATTTGATTCCTCTACAAAAGGTTATGCTAAAATATTAGCCAAACTTGGTGGAAAAGGATATGATTTATTGATTTTAATCAACAGTTTCATTAATTGGGTTTTAGTGCTTCTAGGAAAAGAGAAAAGAAGTTATTCAAAAATGATTAAAGACAGTGTCAAGAAAGCAGTTTCGTTTGTATCTAATTTTGAAACTACCGCAGCAGAAATCGCCATCCAAAAAAAATGCAGTTATGTCGTTTGCGGACATATTCATAAACCCCAAATGAAGGAAGTTGAAAACGAACATGGGAAAGTTATGTATCTAAACAGTGGTGATTGGGTCGAAAACCTAACTGCATTGGAATACAAAAGAGAAAAGTGGCGTATTTATCAATACAAAAAATCCGACTATTTAGACCCTGAAAACAAAGAAGACAAAATTGTCAATGATATTGTAACCAAAATTTTATCCTAACTATTTCACACAATTACTTTCAAAATCAAATCATTAACAAACAATTTATTCTATCATTTTTTTAATTATAAATTTATATTCGATACAATCTAAATAAATTCACATGAAAATATTTTATGCTATTCAAGCAACTGGCAATGGACATATCAGCAGAGCTATTCAATTACATCCTTATTTACAAAAGTTTGGAACTGTAGATTTCTTTATGAGCGGAAACAATGCGAGTCTGGATATTGATTTACCTGTAAAGTACAAAAGCGACGGTTGCAGCTTACACTACAGTAAATGTGGTGGTTTAAATTATTGGGATATTGCAAAAAACATTAAACCGATTCAGATGTTCAACGATGCGAAGTCGCTACCATTAAAAAATTATGATGTTGTAATTAATGATTTTGATTCAATAACTTCCCTTGCCTGTAAATTACAAAAAGTACACTCTGTACAATTTGGACATCAAGCCAGTTTTATTTCGGAATCGACGCCAAGACCAGAAAAGAAAAGCATTATGGGAGAAATGATTCTAAAACACTATGCACCTTCTCCTCAATACATTGGCTTGCATTTTGACAAATACGACTCCTTTATACGTCCTCCAATTATCAAAGATGACATCATAAATGCCGTACCCAAAAATAAGGGCCATATCACTGTTTATTTACCTTCTTTTCAAAAAGATTGCTTAGAGAAAGCATTCAACAAGTTACCCAACTTCTCTTTTCATTGGTTTTTGAATGATGTACAAACCAAACACACGATAAAAAACGTTACTTATTTCCCCGTTAATCAAGAATACTTCAACAAAAGTCTCATAAATTGTGAAGGAATTATTACTGGCGGAGGATTTGAAACACCTGCTGAGGCATTATATTTAGAAAAAAAAATACTTTCTATTCCTATTCGCAAGCATTATGAACAAGAATGCAATGCAGCTGCTCTCAAAAAAATGGGAGTTCCTGTCCTTTATGATGTTGGGGATGATTTTTATTTAACAATAGTAAACTGGCTTGATTCCTATATAAAATACCCTAAGATACAAGCCAATAATATCCCCGAAACCTTGGAATTTTTATTTGACACTTATAATCATAACGGAATCAAATAAATTATAAAAAGCAAAAAAAGGTGCTCTTTTCAGAACACCTTTAGTATAAAAATTTTAAAATGTTAGTCATTCAACATTTTCCATAACTTGTCTTTCAATTCGGTCAAACCTTGTTGCGCCACAGAAGAGATAAACATATACGGAATGTCTTTGAAAGCAACGTCTAATTCTGTTTTCAATTCAGCTTTCAACTCATCATCGAGCATATCGCATTTTGAAATCACCAACAAACGCTCTTTGTCAAGCATTTCTGGATTGTATTTTGTCAATTCGTTTACCAAAATATCATATTCCGCTTTAATGTCTGGCGTATCCACTGGAACTAAGAACAATAAAGTTGAATTACGTTCAATATGTCGCAAGAAATAATGTCCAAGACCTTTCCCTTCGGCGGCACCTTCAATAATTCCGGGAATATCAGCAATTACAAAAGATTGAAAATCTCTATACGCTACAATTCCAAGATTAGGTTTTAGAGTAGTAAACGGATAATCAGCAATTTTTGGTTTAGCTGAAGTCAATACTGACAACAATGTTGATTTTCCTGCATTAGGAAAACCCACTAAACCTACATCTGCTAATACTTTTAGTTCAAGAATAACATCCATTTCTGCACCTGGCAAACCTGGTTGAGAATATCTAGGCGTTTGATTGGTTGAACTTCTAAAATGCCAGTTCCCTAAACCACCTTTTCCACCACGAGAAAGTATTTGTTTTTCACCGTCTTCAGTAATTTCAAATAATATTTCTCCGGTTTCTTTATCTTTTACAACTGTTCCCAGCGGAACTTCAATGAATTTATCATCACCATCAGCACCTGTGCTTCTGTCACCACTACCATCTCCACCGTTACCAGCTTTAATATGTCGGGCAAATTTAAGGTGAAACAATGTCCATAGCCCTTTGTTACCAACCAAAAAAACATGGCCTCCACGACCACCATCACCACCATCAGGACCACCTTTTTCAATAAATTTTTCTCTATGCAAATGCGTAGAGCCTTTTCCTCCTTTTCCGGAAGAAACATATATTTTAACGTAATCTACAAAATTCCCTTCAGTCATTTTTTTTTATTTCAGATTTCAAATTTCAGATTTCGGATTGAAAAAAATTCAAACTGCTATCTGCCTCCTGTCCTCTATTTCTATTATTTATTATTATTTAAGTGCCTTCACCATTACTTTATCAATCTTAACGCCATCCATATCAATGACTTCCAACTCAAATTTTTGCCAAATTAATTTTTCTCCTTGTTTAGGAATATGAGAGAGTTCCGTCATTATTAATCCACTCACCGTGGTTACATCGTAATCATTGATTAATTCATCTAATTCAAAATACGTCAAGAAATCATGCAGTGAATAATGCCCGTCAACCAGCCAACTTCCATCTTCTCTTTCAATCAGCTGAAAATCATCTTTATAAAAATCAGAAGCATCTCCTACCAAGGCTTCCAGAATATCATTCAAAGTAATTACACCTTGAAAAACACCATATTCATCAGAGACAAATGCATAATGTATACCTGTTTTTTTGAAGTTTTCTAAGGCTATATAAGCAGTAGTTTGCTCCATCATAAAAGGAGCTTCAGTCATTATATCTGCTAAATTGAAATTTTCATTTTCAAAATGAGCGAAAATATTTTTCAGATTAACGACTCCAACTATATCATCATAATTATCACCATAAACAGGGTAAATGGAATGTAGCTCTTTTAGCATGAATTCCTTAACCTGTTCTTTATCAGAATGCAAAGGTAAAAAAACTACTGACTTCCTGTGAGTCATCAAGGAGTTTATTTTTCGGTCTCCAATATGAAAAACACGCTCCACAATATCTTGTTCAATTTCCTGTACTTCTCCACCTTCAGTACCTTCTTTGATAATCGCTTTTATCTCTTCTTCGGTTACTTTACCGTCGGCAGTTGGTTTTATTTTTAAAATATCCAATAAAAAATCAGTTGAAGTGGTCAACATCCAAATAAATGGAGCCGTAACAATTGACACCACTTTCATGGGTAATGCCACCGCTTTAGCAATCGATTCCGGATGATTCAATCCTATTCTTTTAGGTAATAATTCCCCTAGAACCAAAGAGAAAAAAGTCAATACTACTACTACTATACCTACTGCAACAGAATGTGCATAAGGTCTTATCATTTCAAATCCAAATACAAACGCTTCAACATCTTTGGTTATCTTATCACCACTATAAATACCGGTAAGAATCCCTATCAGGGTTATTCCTATTTGTACTGTTGACAAAAACTTATTGGGAGAATTGGCTAAATCTAATGCGATTTTAGCGCTTTTATTTCCTTTTTTTGCTGCGGTCTCTAATCTGTTTTTTCGTGCTGAAATCAATGCGATTTCTGACATAGAGAAAACCCCATTTAATAGTATTAGAAAAAATATTATTAGTATTTCCAATTTTTTAGTTGATTCGTTTTTTATTTAAATTCTGATTTCTGAATTTTTACTTTCTGAAATCTGTAATCTAGATTTTTAGCCCAGATGGTAATGAAAAGCCCGGAGTTAAAAAAGCTACTTTTTCTTGTCATAAAAGAGCGACCAAAGGAAGCTCCTTTTATGACTTAGAAAAATAGTTTTTTTAACGAGGACTTGTAATGGACAGCTGGAATTGCTCCTATAAATTATTAATGACACTACTTACTCTTTCTGTAATTTCAGCAATGGAACCTATTCCATTTACGGCATGAAATTTCCCTTGCTCCTGATAATAATCCATTAAAGGAGCTGTTTTTTCATTGTATTCCTGGTAGCGATTTCTGATTTTTTCTTCGTCTTGATCATCAATTCTACCACTTGTTTTTCCTCTTTCCAGTAATCTGGCCACTAAGATTTCATCATCGGCTTCAAGCGCAATTGTCGCAGCAACTTGAGAACCTATTGAAGTAAGAAATACATCTAAATCCTTTGCTTGTGAAATTGTTCTTGGGTAACCGTCAAACAATATTCCATTAGTATCTGGGTGTTTATTTACCTCATCAATTAGCATTTTAGTGGTCAATTCATCTGGTACTAAATCCCCAGCATCCATATATACTCTTGCTTGTTTCCCAAGTTCAGTGTCGTTTTTTAAATTAAAACGAAATACATCACCTGTGGAGATATGCGTTAATTTGTATTTTTCTTTTAAAAATTCAGCTTGAGTTCCTTTACCTGCTCCTGGTTTTCCAAATAAAACAATGTTAGTCATGTTGTTGTGTAGTTATTCTTTTAATTTATATACTTCGGGTAAATTTCTTCCTAAACCATCATAATCTAGTCCAAAACCTACAATAAACTTATTTGGAATTCGAATTCCAACGTAATCTATTTTTACTTCCTTTGTGTATGCTTCCGGTTTGAAAAAAAGTGTTGCTATTTTAAAATGTTTTACATTTTGTTTTTTGAACAATTCTTTCAGCTCTACCAAAGTATTCCCGGTATCTACAATATCTTCTATTATAATAACGGTGCGTCCAGTCAAATCCTGATTCAGTCCTATTAATTGTTTTACTTCGTTTGTGGAAGAAGTTCCTTCGTAAGAGGCCATTTTTATGAAAGATACCTCACATGGTTTTTTATACAGTTTCATAAAATCAGAAACTACCATAAAAGAACCATTCAAGATACCCACAAATACTGGTATTTCATCAGCAAAATCATCTTCTATTTGCGCAACCATTTTTGCGATTGCAAAGTCAATTTCTTTCGCAGAAATAAACGGAACAAATTGTTTATCGTGAAGTTGTATCATTATTTTCGTGTTTAAAATAATGCGCAAAGATACAGAATTCGAATTTGACAATTGATAAATGGGCATTAATTTGTAATCGAGTGATTGAATGCACTAATTATCCTAATAACACAACTATAAAATTTAAATTAAAAACCTTAAGAAATTCATATAATTTAATCAAAAACAAGTAGTTAGACGATTATTAGAATCTGTTAATCGAAAAAATATTGTATTAAATTTATTTATTCCTAAATTTAAGTGTAGGATATTGAAAATCGTAAAATTATGGCTTCATTAAATCCAAATACAGCAGTTTTAGGTATCAAAAACGCTAAACATTTATTGCGAAGAGCAACTTTTGTTTACACAAAGGTCTTGATAGACCAATATTCTAAATTAACTCCAAGCGAAGCTTTGGATTTATTATTAGCAGACAATCCACTTACCATTAATCTACCTTATGACCCTCTTCCATTAACAGCACCCGATGGTTACTGGACTGAATCTACAAATTTAGCAACTACATTTCTTGATCAAAATAGAAAAGCAACAATTGTAACTGGATGGTGGTGGTATAATGCTATAAGTAGTCCGACTCTAAAATTCAAACTTTCCCATTTTTTATCAACCCGTTTTACCGTGATAAGAAATACTGATGTATCTGGATCAGCAACAGAATTTTATGACTACATTCGATTACTTTTATTTTATTCTTATGGGAACTATAAAAAGTTAGCAAAAAAAATGACGCTCAATAATGCTATGCTTTATTTTTTAAATAACAATTCTAATATAAAGAGCTCCCCAAATGAAAATTATGCGCGTGAATTTCTAGAATTATTCACCATAGGCAAAGGAGTACAAATAGCCGCTGGAAATTATACGAATTATACGGAGTCTGATATTGTCCAAGCCGCAAGAATATTAACTGGATTTAAAAGAAAAGCGGATCGTTCCATAATTGATTCTGAAACTGGAATCCCAAAAGGATACAATCAATTCTCTGATCACAACACCAGTTCTAAAACATTTAGCGGTGCTTTTAACAACAAAATAATTACTTCTGCAAGTGATACCGCTTCGATGGATACCGAATTAGATAATTACATTGAAATGGTTTTTAACCAACCAGCTACAGCCAAAAATATTTGCAGAAAAATATATTCCTATTTTGTAAAAAGTACTATTTCAACCGAAACTGAAAATGACATTATAACTCCCTTAGCACAAGAACTCTATGACAATGGTTATGAAATCATTCCAATTATTAGAAAATTATTAGAAAGCCAACAATTTTATGATTTAGATGACAGTAATGCAACTGACGAAACTATTGGAGGAATTATAAAATCCCCAATTCAACAACTCTCCGAAATATGTACTTATTTACAAGCTACCATACCAGATCCTACTTCGAAGCCATTAGAATTTTACAGTACTTTTTGGTTCAATTTTGCTTATAATACATTTTTAACAAGTTCAAATATGGGGTTATTTAATCCTGAAAATGTTGCGGGTCATGCAGCCTATTATCAAGCTCCTGATTTTGATAAAAACTGGATCTCTTCTTCCACTTTAATCGCAAAATACAGGTTAGGGGAGTCCTTACTTGACGGAGTAAACAGGATTACTGGCAATAGTAATATCGCCGCCAAAATATATATTCCGGACGTACTAAAAAACACTGGAATTGTATCAAATCCTTCAGATCCTTTTGTATTAACTTCTGAGTTATGCAATACCCTTTTCGCCCAAGAAGCAGACACCGATCGTATTAACTATTTTATGAATTCTTTCCTCCTACAGGGTCTTTCTGATTATTATTGGACAGATGCATGGAATACTTTTATCAGCACCAATAATAGCACAGTGGTTGAATCTCGATTAAAGCTATTAGTAACTAAAATATTAAGAGCTCCCGAATCTCAAATGTTTTAATATTATTTCAAAAATTTATTTAGGAACCAAGATATTTAAGGAAACTTAAATCTCAAATGTTTTGGCATCATTCAAAAATTTATTTAGCGACCAAGGTATTAAGAGACCCCAAATCTCGTACGTTTTAATATTATTTCCATAATTAAAACAATAAATATCATGAGAAGAAGAAATTTTATTAAATTGACTTCAACAGCTAGTGCACTTTCATTGTTGCCTACAGAAGTTTTTGCTCTTTTCAAATCAGCAGGCATGACAACTTGCCCTGATTCCAGTTCAAAAAAGATAGTATTAATTCAATTAGCAGGAGCTAATGATGGATTAAACACTATTGTACCCATCAATCAATATGATACATATGCCACATTACGACCGAACATAAAGCTTAATAATGTTGGAATGACAAATGGCGTTATTAATCTGGATTCAACTTTAGCATTAACAGATCAAGTAGGACTACATCCTTCATTAATAGGGTTTAAAAACCTGTATGACAAAGGATTTATGAGAATTATCCAAGGTGTTGGCTATCCATCCCAAGACAAATCTCATTTTAAATCAACTGATTTATGGTTAACTGGAGGAGATGGCGCCATGGCCAATAATAATTTTGACAGTGGATGGACGGGACGTTTTCTTGAGAATTATTATACTGATTTTTTAAATTCAAGCTTCCCTTTAGGGATTCAGCTCGGAAGTAGTGATAATTCATTAGGTTTTCATGGAGAAATTGAACATGGCATGTCTTTAAACATTAGTGGCCAAGATTTATCTGGATATTATTCTGTGGTGAATAGTTTAGGAGGACAAGCACCATCAAGCATTCCAGATTCAGAATACGGCAGTTTAATTCAATACATTATTAACAATGATACTTCCGCAAATTCTTATGCACAAAGTATTTCAAATTCCTTTAATTCAGGAACTAATACGTTAACTTACCCTAATACGAGTTTATCCAATCAGTTGAAAACAGTAGCACGGTTTATTTCTGGTGGTCTTCAAACCAAAGTTTATTTAGTAAAAATAGTTGGTTTTGATACTCATGATATGCAAGTAGCCGCAAATAACACAACACATTTAGGCAATCATGCAACTCTTTTGACTCAAATATCAGAGGCAATTAATACTTTCATCACGGATTTGAACAATCAAAACATAGGAAATGATGTTATGGCAGTAACTTTTTCAGAATTTGGAAGAAAAGCAGGGGAAAATGCAAGCCTAGGTACTGATCATGGTGAAATTGCACCGATGTTTGTTTTTGGAAATGCAATAAATCCAGGGATATCAGGGACAAATATTAATTTATCAGAAGCCGTTTTGGCAAATAATTATCAGGTTCGAACTGTTCAGCATGATTATAGGAGAGTTTTTAGTACTATCCTTCAAGATTGGTTTGGAACAAGCAATCAAACATTAGATTTGACTTTTTATAATAACACGACTAATACTGGATTTTCAAATAATAAAATAGCCGATTTAATAAAAACTCAAAACGTCGTTAATTCTACCTGTTATACAGACAAGTTACTTTCCGTAAATGAATTCAAAAATACTTATGAAGTTCTCGTTTATCCAAATCCAACTTCAGAACTCATCACTATTAATGCACCAAATAACAATGAGATTTATTCGGTTTCCATTTATTCAATAGACGGAAAATTTATTGGAAAATATAAAAATCCTTTAAACAGCAATCAGTTTTCAATTAATGTCGAAAATCTATCCACAGGGTTTTATAATTTAAAAATCGAGACCACCAATGGGAATTTTTCTAAAAAAGTAATTGTGAGAAGATAACATCCTTTAATATTGAAATACCTATAGAACTATTTTACAAGTCGTATCTTTTTATTATTAATCATTTAAAAGTATCTTTGTAAAATCAATTTTACAGATAAATTTCTATACAACGATGAATTATTTTTCTTCCGATTTTAAACTGGGAATTCTCGGTGGTGGGCAACTCGGCAAAATGCTGTTGTTTGACACCCGAAAATTCGACATACAAACTTATGTACTTGATCCAAGTGATGAAGCACCATGCAAAATAGCCTGCGACCAATTTTTCAAAGGGGACTTAATGAATTTTGAAACCGTTTACAATTTTGGAAAATTAGTTGATGTTTTGACTTTTGAAATCGAATTGGTTAATCTTGAAGCTTTAGTAAAACTCGAGGAAGAAGGATTAAAAGTATATCCTTCTCCTAAAACACTGAAACTTATTCAAAACAAAGGAATTCAAAAAGATTTTTACTTACAACATACTATTCCAACTGCAAATTACAAGCGATTTCCCAATCTAAAAAGTGTAATTGTTGACATTCTTGATTCCAAACTAAAATTACCATTTATATGGAAATGTACGGAATTTGGATACGACGGAAATGGCGTTAAAGTAATTCGACAAATTTCAGATTTAGATAATTTAGCCAATGTAGAATGCATTGCTGAAGAAATGATTCCATTCAAAAATGAATTGGCAGTTATCGTTTGTCGCAATCCATCGGGCGAAATAAAAACCTATCCTGTGGTTGAAATGGAGTTCCATCCAGAAGCCAACCAAGTGGAATATGTGATTTGTCCTGCTCGAATTGATGATAAAGTAGCCGAAAAAGCAAGAGCAATTGCATTAAATGTTTCCGAAAAGTTTAATCACGTTGGTTTATTAGCCGTTGAAATGTTTCAAACTGAAAATGATGAAATACTAGTTAACGAAGTTGCTCCTCGCCCGCACAATTCAGGTCATTATTCCATTGAAGCCAGTTATACTTCACAATTTGAAAATCATTTACGTGCCATTCTCAATTTACCTTTAGGGAATACGGGCAGTAAAGTAGCAGGGATTATGGTAAATTTAGTAGGTGCAGAAGGTTTTTCTGGAGATGTAATTTATGAAAATATCGAAAAAATATTAGGTTGGAATGGTGTTACGCCACACATTTACGGAAAAAAACAAACGCGTCCATTTAGAAAAATGGGGCATGTTACCATCGTAAATGAAGATATTAACGAAGCCCGAAGAATAGCTGAAAACGTAAAAAATACGATTCGGGTAATTAGTACTAAATTGAATAATTAAAAAATTTAATGATTCAAAAATTACGACTGGTTTCATTCAGTTCTGGGTAATTTTTCAATCCTTACATTTTTCAATCCTTAAATAATAATAAAATGAAAGTAGCCGTTATAATGGGAAGCATTTCTGACTTGCCCGTAATGCAAGAAGCGATAGACATCCTAAAAGCATTTGATATAGAAACAGAAGTTGACATTGTTTCCGCACACCGCACACCAGAAAAATTATTTGATTTTAGTAAAAACGCTCACCATCGTGGGATTACGGTAATTATTGCCGGTGCTGGCGGTGCTGCACATTTACCTGGAATGGTCGCTTCGATGTCGCCACTTCCAGTAATTGGCGTTCCTGTGAAATCCAGTAATTCTATCGATGGTTGGGATAGTATATTGTCTATTCTTCAAATGCCGGGTGGCGTTCCTGTAGCAACTGTTGCATTAAATGGAGCAAAAAATGCTGGAATTCTTGCCGCTCAAATCATAGGAAGTCACAACAAAAGTGTCCTTGACCGAATAATACTATATAAAACAGGATTGAAAGAAGCAGTAAATATTGCCTCCGAAACCCTTAATAAATAACAAAGAAAGCTCCATTACGGAGCTTTTTTTATTTCAAATTAGGGAATCATTTATTCTACACTTACTGACTCTTCCAGAACACCTTCAAATTCCGAAGCAATTATATCTTCTTTATTTAACCAGTATTCGGAGGTAGTCAAAGTATAATTTACATTATCCGAGGTTGTCAAATCCCATAAAATATCTTCGGCTTCCGGAAACGGCGCGTTTTCATTCATCGCATGATCAAACAATCTTTTGATAAGAGTACTCCCAGACAAACCGTTGTTTAACAATTTCAAAACATTTTCTTTTGTTAACTCACTTGCTCCTCCTGATGCTGTCATACTACACTCAAGAATTGTGGCTTTTGCATTAGGGAATTTACCGTTGTAGGCCTTAAAAAGCAATTGATTGACATGAAACAAAGTCGAATGTAACCCTATTTCAGGATATTCTTCACAGACTTTATCTAAAAACATATCGTTTGAAATTTGCTGAATTTGACCTTCATTTAAATCTTCTGATAATTTGTATTCCAATACAATTACGGCCGCATCTTTAGGTTCAAAATCGGAAATTGCCATAAACAACAATTCTCTTAAACTGGCTGCATCAGCATCTGAAGCATCCGGATAATCGAATTTTTCAAGCAGTTTGATATAATCTTCATTGGTCCAATATTCCTCGATTTGATCTACAGTATTGGCGCTTTTTATTATAATTTGATAGTTCATATTTTATTTATTTATTTGATTCGTTTGTTCCAAAACCAATCTTTTTTTTTACAATTTAAGGCTTTATTACTGCTAAACGAAATAAATAACATTTAAATAACACAAACCATTCTAGCATTTTAGGATAAATCAATTCCTTTAGCAACCTCATTTTTTTCAATAAATCCATACCTTTGTTATCTTAAAACATCGAATTATTTTTATTAAAAAAATACAAATGAGTATCCTAACACACCATTTCAATACAAAATATAACACTGCCCCTTTTTCGAAAATAAAGAACGAAGATTTTCTTCCTGCTTTTCAAAAAGGAATCGAATTGGCAAAAGCCGAAATCGATGCTATTGTAAGAAATCCTATAAAACCAACTTTCGAAAATACCATTGAAGCATTGGCTTTCAGTGGCGATGTTTTGGACAGAATTTCAAGCATCTTTTTCAACTTAAATTCAGCAGAAACGAATGATGAAATTCAAAAAATCGCTCAGGAAGTTTCTCCATTATTGTCTGAATTTGGAAATGACGTTCACCTTAACCCTGATTTATTCGCCCGAGTAAAAACGGTTTATGAGCAACGAGAAAAACTGAATCTAAATCCAGAGCAAACAACGCTTTTAGACAAAAAATACAAAAGTTTCTCCAGAAACGGAGCCAATTTGCCAGAAGACAGAAAGAATCAATTGCGAGAAATAGACAAAGAATTATCGAAATTGAGTTTGCAATTTGGCGAAAATGTTTTGGCCGAAACACAAGCCTATCAATTGCACATTACGAATGAAGCAGATTTAGCCGGTTTACCGGAAGGAACTATTGAAGCCGCTCGTTCTTTGGCTAAAAGCCAAGAAAAAGAAGGTTGGATTTTCACATTGGATTACCCAAGTTATGTTCCTTTTGTGACGTATGCTGACAATCGCGAATTGCGCAAGAAAATGGCCATCGCTTTTGGCGCCAAAGGTTTTCAAAACAACGAATTTGACAATCAGGAAATTGTGCTTAAAATTGCCAAATTGCGTTTTGACAGAGCACAAGTTTTAGGATACGCCTCGCACGCTCATTTTGTACTTGAAGAACGAATGGCAGAAAGTCCTGAGAAAGTAAAAACATTTTCGAACGACTTATTGGAAAAAGCCAAACCGGCAGCTTTGAAAGAATTTGCCCAATTAACCGCTTTCGCAAAAGAGCTAGACGGAATCGAACAACTGGAAAAATGGGATGGCGCTTATTATTCGGAGAAATTGAAACAGCAATTATTCAATTTGGATGATGAAATTTTAAAACCGTATTTTCAATTAGAAAAAGTCTTGGACGGTGCTTTTGCAGTTGCGCAAAAATTATATGGAATCACTTTCGAAGAAATTTTCGAAGTGGATAAATACCATGAAGAAGTAAAAACATACGAAGTAAAAGATGAGGAAGACCAATTAGTTGCCGTATTTTATGCTGATTTCTTTCCAAGAAAAGGCAAACGCAACGGAGCCTGGATGACGTCTTTTAAATCACAATACATCAAAAAAGAAGTCAACGAAAGACCACACATTTCGATTGTATGTAATTTCACAAAACCTACTGAAACAAAACCTTCATTATTAACTTTTAACGAAGTAACGACTTTGTTCCATGAATTTGGTCATGCGTTACACGGCATGTTAGCCAACACGACATATCCAAGTTTATCAGGAACCAGTGTGTATTGGGATTTTGTTGAATTGCCAAGTCAGATTCTCGAAAACTGGTGTTATGAGCCGGAAGCATTAGCTTTGTTCGCATACCATTATCAAACTGGCGAAATGATTCCGATGGAATTAGTCCATAAAATTAAAGAAAGCGCGAGTTTTCAAGAAGGAATGGCAACGATGCGCCAATTGAGTTTTGGATTATTGGACATGGGATGGCATGCACAAGACCCTTCGAACATCAAAGACATTAAAGCTTTTGAAACCGGACAATTTGCAGCTACACAATTGTATCCTGAAGTAAAAGAAAATGCGATGAGTACTTCTTTTTCCCATATTTTCCAAGGTGGTTATTCTTCTGGATATTACAGCTACAAATGGGCCGAAGTGCTGGATGCTGATGCTTTCGAATATTTCCAGGAAAAAGGTATTTTCAATAAAGAAGTCGCAACCAAATTCAAGGAAAATGTGCTTTCTAAAGGCGGAACGGAACACCCGATGATTTTGTACAAACGCTTTAGAGGACAGGAACCAAAACCAGAAGCGTTGTTAAGAAGAGCGGGATTGGTTTAGAAATATTTAATGAAAGACCAATTTTTAATATTTTGGTCTTTTATCATTTGAATTTAAAAGAATAGATTGAAATAATTTTTTACCATAATTCTCTTTATGCTCAATTGCTTGTAATTCACCATTAGGCTTTGGAATATAATTTAATAAACTTTCGGTTAATTTTAAATCTTTACTTCCTATCATAAACATTAAATCTAAACCATTAATTATAAATCTATAATGGGTATATTTTTCCATTTTAAATTTTGTAATTGGTAATACTATTTGATATTCATCATTTCTTTGATTTAAAAAAGATGTAAAAAAGGGATAGTCATCTATATCTAATGCCATTCCTTCCAACAGCATCTTTCTTATCACTTCTGAGTGAGGACCTAAATTAACCAATCTAAAAAAAGACAATTTTGATATTGAAGCTCTCCATAAAATGGATAGAAAACCTAATTTATATAATTTGTAATCTAAATTTTCTATAAATAAAATATTAAACCCTCTATTGTCAGGGATTCTTTTAATAAATTTAGGTCTCGAAATTGAGTTTGAAGTAGAATGAAAAACCAATTTTAGATAATCTTCATATCTCTTAATAATAATTCCATCACATTTTTCACATAAAATATCTGGTTCGTGAAAAGCATCTCGTGGTTTTTTTATATGTTGTGTTCTACCCTTAACATATTTATTTGGTTCAATTTGAACAAATGAATTATTCTCATCTTTCATATCTTCAAATAGAAACTTCGGTATAATGTGAGACCTTGAAAGTAATTTAACATCCTCTTTTAAACACAATTTACATTTTCCTTTTTCCATAATAACTTAAAAAATAAAACCATCAACCGCGCAAGATTTGGCACGCTTTCGAACCAAAAAATAGTATACTATTTCGAACTACCTTAAAAACTCTCTGAAATTTTCCTTACTTATAACCAAAAAACTCGGCTGATACGCTTCTTGAAAAGATTTAGGCAACTTCGCTTTTTTAGTGGAAGACCATTTGAATTCAAAAGCACTCATTTCATCAGCTTTAGTTTCAATATAATCTATTTCCTGTTGTTGTATGGTTCTCCAAAAGTAAGGTTTCGACAAACTTTGAGAATAGGACAACTGTTTGAATCGCTCTGAAACTAAAAAATTTTCCCACAATGCCCCTTTATCCTGTCTAAAGTCTAATGAATTAAAATTTCCAATCAACATATTCCGAACACCATTGTCGTAGAAATAGATTTTTCGGTTTGCCTTTATCTCATTTCTCAAGTTTTTGCTAAAACTATTTAATCTGAAAATCACAAAAGCTTTCTCCAACAAATCGATATAAGTATTAACCGTATTTTTATCTACACCAACTAATTGTGCTATTTCATTATAACTTACCTCACTACCAACCTGAAAAGCTAAAGCTTGTAATATTTTTTCTAAAACTTCCGATTTCCTGATGCCCGCTAAACTCAAAACATCTTTATATAAGTAGCTCGAAACAAGGTTTTTTAAAATTTCATATTCATTTCCAAAATTATTGATGACATCAGGATACATTCCGTATAACAATCGCAATTCCAATTGTTGTTGCGCTTTTATGTAACCCACATTCCCTTCAAATTCATTCCAGGAAATGGGATACAAACGGTATTCAAATTTGCGTCCCGTCAATGGTTCTTGTGTAACATTATTAATATCAAAAGCCGATGAACCACTCACAATCACTTGCACATCTTTGATTTGGTCAACAATAATCTTTAGTTTTAAACCAATAGCAGGAATACGCTGTACCTCATCAATAAAAACGTATTTATAATTTCCAATAATACTTTTTAAGGTTTCGGTATTTGCATTTGCTAAAGTATCAGCTACAACGGTATCATCACCATCAAGAAATAGAAACGGAATATCCTTTAATAAAGCGTTAATCAATGTAGTTTTACCAACTTGTCTCGGACCTATTAATACAATAATTTTTCCTTTCGCTAAATTCTTCTCTATTATTGGCGTTAAATCTCTACTAATCATAACTGTAAATTTAAACAAATATAATATAATTATATCCTATTCACCAAATTTATAGTGTTTTTGGTGAATACGTTCACCAAATTTATAGTATTTTTGGTGAATATATTCACCAATAGTAGTCTTTTTAAAGAAATAAAACCATCAACCACCAGATAATTGGCACGCTTTCCACCCAAAAAGAAGTATAGTATTTCGAGCGTTTTTCATTGGCAAAAAGCAGCAATAACGCAATCAGAATCACTATTATCAAGTTGACGATTAATTGATTTGCATCAAAATTACTTTTCAGCAATTCCAGAAAATAAAACGGAATCAAAAGTAACAATCCCAATATTTTCGTTTGCTTCACTCCTATTTGTTGTGGCACGGTTTGTAGATGTGGGTCATCATTTGCCAAATCAATAATTTCAAAAATAAGTACCAATACAAAAATCAAGATAAATCGCTGTATGCATTTTAGATAGAAATCAAGTGTTATCGAAACATCCGCATTCAAAATTGGCAAAGCCAAAGTCACTCCTACCCAACACAATGCCACAATGTAGATTTTTACTCCCGCCCAGTTTCTGGCATTTTTTTTATTTGGGAAAAATGGCAGCGTATACAACAAAGTGATACTCAAAAAAGCGATTGCAACAATTTGGGTAATCCGTTGAAGCTGAAAAAAATAAAAACCAACCAAAAAAAGTGCAAAAAAACTAAATACAGCAATGATTTTTAACTCCTTGCGCATCCTTAATTTTTTGGCTCTGGCCAAAGCATCATATTTTACGAAATTATATCCTACAATTGTTCCAAAAAAAACAAAATTAGCTATTGGTTCATCCGCAGCAATGTGGAACATGTGTTGTGTCATTCGCACTAGGGCATAACACGACAATCCGACGTGAATACTGCTATTGATATAAAAATTGAATAGGTGTTTAAAAATCTTCATGACACAAAATTAATCAATTGTGAGCAAATACACCATTTAGTTTAAAAATTGATAAAAAAGGACACCTAAAACACCTTTTAGATTATTAATAATACTTAATTTTGCACCACTAAAAAAACAACACCTATATTTTTATATGAAAACAGATGCTTTTGCTTTAAGACACATTGGTCCAAGAGAAAACGACCTACAACATATGTTGAAAACCATTGGAGCGGAGACGCTGGATCAATTGATTTTCGAGACAATTCCTAGTGATATTCGTCTAAAAGCTGATTTAGATTTGGATCCGGCAATGACCGAATATGAATTTGCAAATCACATTCAAAAATTAGGGAATAAAAATAAAGTTTTTCAATCTTATATAGGTTTGGGTTACAATGCAGCCATTATTCCTGCGGTTATCCAAAGAAACGTTTTTGAAAACCCAGGATGGTACACTGCTTATACACCTTATCAAGCAGAAATTGCTCAAGGTCGTTTAGAAGCAATTTTGAATTTCCAAACTATGGTTATCGAATTAACCGGAATGGAAATCGCAAACGCTTCTTTATTGGACGAAGGAACTGCTGCTGCTGAAGCAATGGCATTACTTTTCGATGTTCGTTCTCGTGACCAAAAGAAAAATAATATTTGTAAATTCTTCGTTTCCGAAGAAATATTACCACAAACTTTATCGGTTTTACAAACGCGTTCTACGCCAGTTGGTGTGGAATTAGTGATTGGAAACCACGAAGATTTCGACTTTTCAACGGACTATTTTGGAGCTATACTTCAATATCCTGGGAAATTTGGACAAGTTCACGATTATGCCGATTTTATCGCTAAAGCTTCCGCAAACGAAATAAAAGTGGCTGTTGCTGCTGATATTTTGAGTTTGGCAAAACTGACTTCTCCGGGAGAAATGGGCGCTGCAGTAGTCCTTGGAACGACACAACGTTTCGGAATTCCATTAGGTTATGGCGGTCCACATGCTGCTTATTTTGCAACAAAAGACGAATACAAAAGAAGCATGCCGGGAAGAATCATCGGTGTAACTGTTGATACGAATGGTAATCGTGCCCTGCGTATGGCATTACAAACACGTGAGCAACACATTAAACGAGACAAAGCCACTTCAAATATTTGTACTGCGCAAGTTTTATTATCCGTTATGGCAGGAATGTATGCCGTTTATCACGGACCAAAAGGCTTGCAATATATCGCTAATAAAGTACATGCTTCGGCAGCTACATTGGCAAACGAATTAGAAAAACTAGGTTTACAACAAACAAATACTGCTTTCTTTGACACTATTGTTGTTAAGGCTGATGCCAAAAAAGTGAAAGCTATTGCTGAACAAAACGAAATCAACTTTTATTACATCGACGAAAATACAGTTTCAATTTCCTTGAACGAAACGACAAGTATTGCTGATTTAAATACGATTATTGCTGTTTTCGCTTCCGCAAAAGAGACTCAGGCAACTACAATTGAAAGTTTATCGGAAACCAATCATTTTCCAGAAAGCGTAAACAGAACATCAACGTTCTTACAACATGATGTTTTCAACAAATACCATTCGGAAACCGCTTTGATGCGTTACATCAAAATGTTGGAACGAAAAGATTTAGCGTTGAATCATTCCATGATTTCATTAGGTTCTTGTACTATGAAACTGAATGCAGCTTCTGAAATGTTGCCTTTAAGCATGCCGCAATGGAATAATATTCACCCATTTGCTCCATTGGATCAAGCGCAAGGATACCAGGAAATGCTGGCTAAACTAGAACAACAGTTAAATGTTATTACCGGTTTTGCAGGGACAACTTTACAACCTAACTCTGGTGCCCAAGGCGAATATGCCGGATTAATGGTAATTCGTGCCTACCACCAGTCTCGAGGAGATCACCATAGAAACATTGCTTTAATTCCATCATCAGCTCACGGAACAAATCCAGCTTCAGCAGCTATGGCGGGAATGAAAGTTGTAGTTACTAAAACATTGGAAAACGGAAATATTGACGTGGAAGATTTACGTGAAAAAGCTATTTTACACTCAGCCAATCTTTCTTGTTTGATGGTAACGTATCCATCAACTCACGGTGTTTTTGAAAGCGCAATCAAAGAAATCACACAATTGATCCACGACAACGGTGGACAAGTTTATATGGACGGTGCCAACATGAATGCACAAGTAGGATTAACAAATCCTGCAACAATTGGTGCTGATGTTTGTCACTTGAACTTACACAAAACATTCGCTATTCCTCACGGTGGTGGTGGACCAGGTGTTGGACCGATATGCGTCGCGCCACAATTAGTGCCATTTTTACCAACAAACCCTGTAATTCCAACAGGTGGAGAAAACGCTATTACGGCTATTTCTGCAGCTCCTTGGGGTTCTGCTTTGGTGTGTTTGATATCGTATGGTTACATTTCAATGTTGGGTGCTGAAGGTTTGAAACAATCTACTCAATATGCGATTTTAAACGCGAACTACATTAAAGAGAAATTAAACGGTCATTACGATACGTTGTATTCTGGAGAAATGGGTCGTGCAGCTCACGAAATGATTTTAGAATGTCGTCCTTTCAAACAAAAAGGAATTGAAGTTACGGATATCGCAAAACGTTTGATGGATTATGGTTTCCATGCTCCTACTGTTTCTTTCCCAGTTGCAGGAACCTTAATGATTGAACCTACAGAAAGTGAAAACTTAGAAGAGTTAGACCGTTTTTGTGACGCAATGATTTCAATCCGTAAAGAAATTGAAGCTTCAACTATTGAAGACAAAAACAATGTTTTGAAAAATTCTCCGCATACATTAGCCATGCTAACGACAGATGTTTGGGACTTCCCGTACACTCGGGAACAAGCAGCTTTCCCATTGGATTATATTGCTGAAAATAAATTCTGGCCAACTGTTCGTCGTGCTGACGATGCGTATGGTGATAGAAATTTAGTTTGTTCTTGTGCGCCAATTGAGGCCTATATGGAAAACTAATTTTTAAATTAATTCAAAAAATGTCTCGAGAAAATCGGGACATTTTTTTTATAACTTTACATCAAAGCAACCTTCCTACTTTACTATAATGCAAATTCTTAAAAGGATCTTTTTTATCAATTGCAATAACTCAGTAAATAAATATCATATCAATATTTGCAATTCGTAATAAAATAATCAATATTTTTGCCAATAAATAAGTATTTCATAATTATATGCATGCATAATAAATATTGTGGCTGTACTAATTTTTTAATGATTAAATTAGCCTGAATTTTTGGAAAACAACCCGATGAAAATAAAAATAGCTGGAATAGGAAGTTATATTCCTGAGAAAAAAGTAAGCAATACAGACTTTGGCGAACATGTTTTTTTAAACGAAGATGGAACCGCCTTTGGTTATCCTAACGAAGTTGTCATTAATAAATTTAAAGGAATAACCGGAATTGAACACAGGCGTTATGCTGAAGATCAGCACACCTCATCTGATCTAGCTTTTTTTGCATCTCAAAAAGCAATCGAAAATGCTGGTATTGACCCGGAGACTATAGATTATATCATCTTCGCACACAATTTTGGCGAAGTAAAATACGGCACGACACAATCGGATATGATTCCCAGTTTGGCCACCCGAGTAAAACACAAGCTACAAATAAAGAACCCAAAATGTGTCGCTTATGATATCCTTTTTGGATGTCCAGGCTGGATAGAGGGCGTTATGCAGGCTAATGCATTCATCAAATCAGGAATGGCAAAATGCTGTCTGGTAATTGGCGCCGAAACCCTTTCGAGAGTAGTCGATGCTCATGACAGGGATTCTATGATTTATTCTGATGGTGCAGGCGCTTCTATCATCGAAGCTTCTGATGATGAAACAGGAATGTTAGCCTACGAAAGCGCTACGTATGCGAATGATGAAGCCAATTATTTGTTTTTTGGAAAATCATACAATCCTGATTTAGACCCAGACATTCGTTACATAAAAATGTATGGCCGAAAAATATACGAATTTGCACTAAGCCAAGTTCCGGCTGCAATGAAAAGTTGTTTAGACAAAAGCGGAATAGGCATTGACGACGTAAAAAAAATCCTTATCCATCAAGCCAATGAAAAAATGGACGAAGCGATAATCCAACGTTTTTACAAATTACACGACAGACCCGTACCAAAAGACATCATGCCCATGAGCATTCATGAACTTGGAAACAGCAGTGTCGCAACCGTTCCTACGCTTTATGACCTTTTAATTCGAGGAGAAATAGAAAACCAATCCATACAAAAAGGCGATATTCTTATCTTTGCATCCGTTGGAGCAGGAATGAATATCAATGCGTTTGTTTACCGATATTAATCAATAAGGAATTTGGCAATCAGGAGCTAATCCGGCTGTACATTACAATTCCTCACTACAAAACTTGTTTTTCTAAGGTGCAAGAAAGCTTCTTTTAGTCGCTTTTTGCACCTTGAAAAACTACATTTTGAAGCTCCGGGATTTTCATTTCCATCCGGGCTAAAAAACAATGTCCAAAAACACATTTATTACTATATTTGTGGCTTCGTGCCCTTGCGGCAAAATCAAAAAAACATGTACGAAAAAACGTTTCCCAATAAAAGATTCAAACACACTTTAGAATTTCTAAAAAAACACATCTCCAAGGATGAAACCATATTAGATTTAGGCGTAGAAAACCCTTTTTCTAAAATCATGAAATCGGAAGGATTTGCTCTTAAAAACACAACAGGAGAAGACTTAGACACTGACCAAACTGTACTTTCAAATGAAATACAGGATGTGGTCACCGCTTTCGAAATCTTTGAACATTTACTCAATCCGTTTACCATTTTAAAAGAAATAAAATCAGATAAGCTTTTTATATCTATCCCAATGCGTTTGTGGTTTTCACCGGCATATCGCAGTAAAACCGATATGTGGGACAGGCATTACCATGAATTCGAAGATTGGCAATTGGACTGGCTGTTGGAAAAAACAGGTTGGAAAATAATCGACAGAAAAAAATGGACCAATCCAGTAAAGAAATTTGGTCTTCGTCCCTTATTGAGAAAATTCACCAACAGGTATTATATTGTTTACGCTGAAAAAATAAAATAATGAATTATTACATTGTTATTCCGGCTCATAACGAAGAAGCATTTATTGCTTTAACTTTGGAATCTTTGATTTCGCAAACCGTTTCACCAAAAAAAGTAGTCGTAGTCAATGATAATTCCACTGATAAAACTGCCGAAATTGTAACAGCTTTCGCCAAAGAAAATCCGTTTATCACTTTGGTAAACAAAACTTCAAGTGCCATACATCTTCCAGGAAGTAAAGTCATTCAGGCTTTTCACAAAGGTTTTGAAACATTAGATGAAGATTACGACGTTATCGTAAAACTGGATGCCGACTTAATTCTACCGGACAACTATTTTGAAACTGTTTTAAATATTTTCGAAAAAGATACAACAATAGGAATGGCTGGCGGTTTTGCCTACATCGAAAAAAACGGCGAATGGATTCTGGAAAATTTAACCGATAAAGACCATATTCGTGGCGCTTTTAAAGCCTACAGAAAAGCATGTTTTCAACAAATAGGCAATTTAAAACCTGCTATGGGTTGGGATACCGTCGATGAATTATTGTCAAAATTTTACGGATGGAAAGTAGTTACTGATCCCTCATTAATTGTAAAACACCTAAAACCAACTGGAGCTAATTATAACAAAACAGCCCGATACAAACAAGGCGAAGCATTTTACACTTTAGGCTACGGATTTTTAATCACCTCGATTGCTTCAGCAAAACTGGCAATGATGAAGAAAAAGCCTTTCCTTTTTTTAGATTACATCAAAGGTTTTTGGAAAGCCAAAGCGGCTAAAACTCCTTTATTAGTAACAGCAGAACAAGCAAAATTCATTAGAAAGTACCGTTTAAAGAAAATGAAAGAAAAGCTTTTTTAGCTTCAGCAATCAAAAAAGTATAACGGCAAAGTATAAACTGCTAACTAATCCTTAATTTAGCCCATAATCGCAAAACTATGATGCTCATTCGCTATATATCTCAAATAGGAAGATACTTCCTAATGCTGAAAGAAATTTTCAATAAACAGACGAAATGGTCTGTGATGAAAAATCTAATTTTTAAAGAAATTGATGATTTAATTATTGGCTCTCTTGGAATTGTAGCTTTCATTTCTTTTTTCGTAGGAGGTGTTGTTGCTATACAGACTGCACTGAATTTGACAAACCCTTTGATTCCTAAATATCTTATTGGTTTTGCGACTCGACAATCTATTATTTTAGAGTTTGCGCCTACTTTTATTTCCGTCGTTATGGCAGGAAAAATGGGTTCGTTTATTACCTCAAGTATTGGTACCATGAGAGTAACGGAACAAATCGATGCCCTTGAAGTTATGGGAGTAAATTCATTAAATTATCTAGTTTTTCCTAAACTAATGGCATTATTACTATATCCGTTTCTTATTGGGATTGCTATGTTTCTTGGTATTTTAGGTGGTTATATAGCTAGTGTATATGGTGGTTTTGGAAGCAGCGTTGACTTTGTTGATGGAATTCAAAGAGAATTTATTCCTTTTCATATTGCCTATGCTTTTATAAAAACCTTCATCTTTGCTTTGCTTTTAGCAACAATCCCATCATTTCACGGATACTATATGAAAGGTGGAGCACTAGAGGTAGGAAAAGCCAGTACGGTATCCTTTGTATGGACATCAGTGACCATTATTTTGATGAATTATATTTTAACACAATTACTCTTAACGTAATGATAGAAGTAAAAAACGTAGAAAAATCATTTGGCGATATTAAAATTCTTAAAGGCGTATCGACTGTTTTTGAAACTGGAAAAACAAATTTAATTATAGGACAAAGTGGATCCGGTAAAACTGTTTTGCTAAAAAGTCTTCTAGGAATTCATCAACCAGAATCTGGAACCATATCATTTGACGGAAGAGTATATTGCGATTTTAATGCTGATGAAAAACGTGAACTACGAACTGAAATAGGAATGGTCTTTCAAGGTAGCGCCTTATTTGATTCTATGACTGTAGCTGAAAATGTAGGCTTCCCATTAAAAATGTTCACCAAAGACAATAGAGCAAAAATCCAACAGCGTGTTGACTTTGTCCTAAAAAGAGTCAACCTTACTGATGCCCATAAAAAATTACCATCGGAAATTTCAGGAGGAATGCAAAAACGTGTCGCTATTGCCCGTGCAATTGTGAACAATCCCAAATATTTATTTTGTGATGAACCTAACTCTGGATTAGACCCAAATACAGCTATATTAATAGATAATCTTATTAAAGAAATCACGGAAGAATACAACATCACTACTGTTATAAACACGCATGATATGAACTCAGTGATGGAAATTGGAGAGAAAATTTTATTCCTAAAAGATGGTGTCAAAGCTTGGGAAGGAACTAAAGAAGACATTTTTAGGACTGATAATCAAGCCGTAGTTGACTTTGTTTATTCTTCAAATTTATTCAAAAAAGTACGAGAAGCGTATTTGAAAGAGTAATTTCTTTAAAAAAAATCAACTGGTTTTCAATAACTCTACTTCTGCATTAGGATTGAATAAATACGTTTTGCCAGAACTTATTTCAAGGCATTCAAAACGTTTGGTTCTAATAGCTATTTTCTTAAAAATCTTTCCGTTTTGGATTCGAAAAACACTGCCATAAGGAATTTCGAATACATAGTTTTTATCATTTTGTTGGTCAAATTGTTTCAAAGCTAATGCTAAAGTGGCATCGGTATCGCTACTGGCAGTTGGGTTTTTGAAATGTCTCGCCAACAACGGTAATAAATGATTTGGAAAAATCTCCGGGCGAATGTATGGAATCATCAACCGCTGAAATGAATACTTCCACTCGTTTCCATGCGGTTTAATATGTCTTCCGAATTTTTCAAAGGCAACTAAATGCGAAATTTCATGAATCAGCGTAATCAAAAATTTGTATTTATTCAGGTTTGAATTTACCGTGATTTCATGCTTCCCATTCAAACCTTTTCGATAATCGCCATGACGTGTTTGACGCTCGTTTACAATCTTAAGGTGCACCTGATTGTCCACAATGAGTTCAAAGACTGGCTTTACGGCGTGTTCCGGTATGTATCTTGAAAGTGTTTCGCTCAAAATAGTTATGAGTTAAGAATTATAAGTTATGAGTTTTTCTTTGAGGTTATTATAATACTTCGTATAATTTTCAAAACTTCATTATTCTATTTGTAAATTGATTCAAATTCTATCTCGGAAATATAATTGGTTTCTTTTAAAAGCTCTAACCAATAAAGAGATTCATCACATTCTTTCTGAGCAATTGACAACTTATGAATAAAATCAGGCTTGCTTTGCGCATTTACCGCTTCACGAACATTTGCTCCAACAGAAGTAACTGAACGCAAAAATTGTTTACTCATAATATATTCTTTCTTTTCAGCGACCAAGTATTTGTAAAAATTCATACCTCTAATTGCTAACTCAAAACTCTTTGTTTTTACAATACTTTCACTCATAATTCATAACTAATAATTTATAACTCTTACGGATTTGTAGAAGATACTTGCAACACTTTTCCATTGAAATATTTATTTCCACTCAACGTAAAATTAAAAATATAATCTGCCATTTCATTTGCCGTAATTGGCGCTTGATAGCCTGGAAAAGCCTCTGCCAACATTTCTGTTTGAACCGAACCTAATGCCAAAACATTGAAAGCAATGCCCCGCTCTTTATATTCCTCTGCTAATAACTCTGACAGTGTAATAACAGCACCTTTACTCGAACTGTAAGCTGCAAGTCCGGCAAATTTTAAACTTCCCTGAATTCCTCCCATAGAACTTATCGTTACGACGTGGCTTCCTTTTTGTAAATAAGGCAAACAAATTCGTGTCAAGTTAGCAACTCCAAAAACATTGACTTTATAGATATTTTCAAAGTCTTCTTGGGACGTTTCTGAAAAGGGTTTCAACAATAAACTTCCTGCATTATGAACGACAGCATCAATTTGTTTCCAAGATTTAGAAAGAAAATCTTTAACTTTTTCCAATTCAGATTCATTAGACAAATCAACCGAAAGACACGTGATATTTTCATTCCCTAATAAAGCCTGAGGAATTTTTCTGGAAATAGCCAGAACCTGATGTCCAGCTTTAGCAAATTGCAATGCCAACTCATATCCTATACCTCTGCTCGTTCCTGTAATAATAATATTTTTCATGTAGCAAAAATAAACAAAAACACTAAAAAAACATCATTTTAGCTGTAGGTATTGTTTTGAATATAAAATTAAGGTTTTCTATAATTTTGCTTAATTTTGCCGAAACAAAATACGATTTGAATTCGCATAAAATGATAGAAAACATACAATTTGAAGTAGCAAAATTGAGTGATATTGATGGAGTATTAGCCTTACAAGAATTATATCTTGTCTCTAATTTATCCGAAGAGGAAAAAGAGTTTGGTTTTGTTACCACACCGTTTACAATTCCCCAATTAACAGAAGTAATAACACAAGAAGGATTATTTTTAGCCAAAGACAATAACAAAACGATTTCTTACATCTTTTCTGGAAGCTGGGATTTTTTCAATCAATGGCCTATATTCAACTACATGATCACGCTATTACCTGATCTTAAATTTTTAGATTTTGATGCTACCACAACCAATAGTTTTCAATATGGACCTATTTGTATCGATAAAAAATACAGAGGAAAAGGATTGATAACGCCTCTTTTCGAATTCATGCGAAAACACGTTGTTAAAAAATATCCATTGGCGTTGACCTTTATCAACAAAACTAATATTCCATCGACAAAAGCACATACCGAAAAACTGAACTGGACTATTATTGGCGATTTTCAATTCAACAATAACAACTATTTTATTTTAGCTTACGATATGAATCAGCCGGTTTCTATTCGTTAATTCATGTGAATTTCATGTGTTGGTGTATTGGCCATTTGCGTGACGGCAGGTAATAATTCCTGAATAAACGAAGTCATGTGAGGTAAATTCATGACTTTGAATTCATCCGAAACATGATGGTAGAATTCGAAATTTTCAAAATCAAAAGTACTTACCGATTGGCAAGGAACCTTGAAAACGTTGTAAAAAGAATAATTATCTGATCTGTAAAACAATTGATATTCGGCTTCTTTTGGTAAAAAACCAATCGTATTTTTTCCTGTATATTCATTGATTTTACCCGCCATATTTGATTTATCAAAACCGGTAATATACGCTAAATAATTTCTTTTCATTGGCACTCCAATCATCTCAATATTGAATTGCGCGTATAAATTAAAATTTTGCGCTTTCAGTTTTTTGGCTAAATGTTTAGAGCCTAACAATCCCTTTTCTTCACCGGCAAAGAACACAAAAAGAATACTTCTCTTATTGTTTTTAACACTACTGAAATATTTAGCCATTTCAGCAACTGCAGTTGTTCCCGAAGCATCATCATTGGCTCCATTATTTATAAAATCTCCATTTACTCCTTTTTTATCAATTCCAATATGGTCATAATGTCCGCTAATAATAACGAATTCATTTTTTAGTGCAGGATCGTTTCCTTCAACATAACCGACGATATTAAAAGCGGGCGTTTTGAAATTAGACAACGTATCGCGATAACTGGAAAAATAAGGTTTGATGTTATTGTCTTTGAAAAACTGTTCCAAATAATCTGCCGCTTTTACCATCCCTTTTGTCCCGGTTTCTCTGCCTTCCAAGTCGTCCGAAGTCAAGTATTTCAATGTTTCAGCAACATCACTTTCTTTGACTTTATATTCCGTTTCTATTAATTTTAATCGCGTATCGTTTGTAGCTTGCGCCGTGATGAGAGAATTTCGTACACATCCGAATAGAACGAACGTAAGAAGTAAAAATGTGTTTTTCATAGTTAATAATTCTTTGGTTAAAAGGAGCAATCTTATTTTAATTGATAAAATCAAAATCTTATTTCTTATAATACTTTTTGTAGACAGTATACATCTGAATAAAAGCTAAAACTACAAAAAATAGCGGAATAATTACTGGTACTATATATCTTGCGAAACTCGCCGTGTTTTGAGAAAACAAATTTAGAATGTTTACCAAAGCCAACATTCCAAAAAAAGTCCCAACCAAAGTCCCAAAAACGTAATAATACTTCAGTCTTTTTTCGATAGCAATATAATTCCCATTTATCAAATAGAGGTTCCATCCCGTCCAGAATGGCACTTGAAGAAAATTGATCCCATTCAAAAAAAAACCGATAAGAAAAGGCGAATACTTTATAAATTTTTCTAAATCGTTATGATTTGCTACGGTATGATTCGAATGCGCATAAAAAGAATAGCCCAGAAACAGCAAAAAGAAGACCGCAAAAAAATCGATGATTTTCATCAGTTTTTTATTGTTTACCAATTGATTTGCAAAAATCAACGTCAAGTAAATCACAAAAACCTCAACCGAAATAACGCCCAATAAATAAAAAATCAAGCTCTTAATTCCTAATTCAGAATAAATTTCGAACCCAATAATATTTAAATATCCCAGTGGAACTGAGCCTATGAAACTCACCAAGAAACCAACAAGAATATTTTTCATAACTTTCATTTTATTAGAAATTTACTATTCTATTGCTTTGTTCCAAATGCAAACGATATTCTTTCATCCCTTCCTTGTAGGTCAAATACGGATTTCCGGCTTTATGATTTTCAACACTTATTTCATACATATACGTAATATGGCGGGCAAGTTCTTTCCACGCAAATAGCAACGAATGTTTTGGATCATAAATATGCGTAGGTTCACTTGCCGCTCCATTCAACTCAACAATAGCACATTTTTTCCCTTGTTCCAAATCTTCCAAAGTAGTATACATGACGTCCAATCTTCCAAAATAAAAACCCGGAATTTGCAAACACATTTCATTAATGCTTTCATTTAATTTTGGGGTTATCCAATGACTTCCGTCAATAAATTTTGCACCACGGGCATGATTCCCATAAGGCACTAAATTTAGTTTTTCTCCTTTTGGCAAAACCTCCAATAATTTCTTACCGTATTCTTGCCGCAATGCTTTAAGTTGCAATTCGTAACGCAGATTTTTCTTGATTAATTGTTCAACAGTTGCTATTCCATCTCCAGTGATTATTAGAAATTCCTTCGAAACTATTCCTGTTATTTTACCCATTTTCTCGTGTGGATAGCGTACATAAAAAATGCCAACTTCATTTTCGAAAGGAATTAAATCTTGCACTACAAAATCAAAATTTGCCCTTTCAGCATATTTTTTTAAGTCGGCAACAGCATCTATTTTCTTGACTCCGGAACCGCGCAAACCAATATCTGGTTTTGCAATCAATGGATATTTTATCTCTGAAAATTCGATTGTTTTTAAAATTTCTTCCAGTGTAGTTCCTTCTTTTATGAGTTCCGTTTTTGGATAATACCGCTGTGGAATCAAATCGTAGATGGCTTTTTTAGACTCCATCATAAATCCTCCGTTTTTTATCGTTGGATTAGCCGCGTTAAAGAAAAAAATCGATTTTGCTTTGAGCGAATAAAATACCCAAAGAAAATAAATTGGAATATAAACAATCTGAAAAGGCCAATATTCCCAATGCGTAATCTTATGAAAAAGTAATTTCAATTGAGAAAATTTTAAATAGTGATAAATGAGGTCTTATACTCTTTTTGTGCAATCAAATCGCAATGCAATATAGCGACTTTATTTTTTTCGATTACAGATTGGGTAATACTCAAGGTTTTCATTTCGTCATTTCGATTGATAACCAATCCGTTTTCCTGATTTTTCTCTTCGGTATAGCGATGAAAATGAAGCATCTCTGTTTCTGATATTTCTGTATTTGCATCTAAAAAAGTATAAAACCAATTGGTACGCTTCTCCCTAATTACAGCTGGATACAACGTTGACGACGACCAAATATGATTTTTATGACTATCTAAAAGAGTCATTCCTTTCTGATTCCCATTCCATCGCAATTGAAACAGTGCTTTATTTTGAAATAAAACCAATGTAAAAGGTGCTATATTTTCCAAATCAATTTCATCCCAAAAATCCTTCGGTGATACGCTGCTAATAATATCTAGTACAATTAAACCGCGACTTTTCCTGTAAGGAAGCACTACTTTGTGTTTTTCCTCAGCGCCATTTAATAAAACCAAAACAGTCCCATTTGCATCGACAACAAACCAAGTTCCGCCAGCTTTTGGATCTTTTGGAAAAATGACATTCTTACCGTTTATGGTATAATCTCTGGGCGGTATTGCTGAGGGTCTAATTATTTTTTCATCTCGATTTGAGGTAATGATAATTGTATCATTGACATGGACAAAACTTACTGTGCACATTGATTCCTGTATTCAATTGTAGAACGGGCAACTCCAAAATTCTCATCGACAGTGATATTTTCACATTTTAAAATAGCCACTTTTATTAGCGCTTGATGATGAATACAATGCTCTAAATTATAAAGCAATTCTCTATAATAATTACTTTGAATTCGAATTTCTTCACCGTCAATCACTTGTTGCAAATCAATATTTTTATTCTCTTTTTCAAGATTATTTTTAATTTCTAAAATATGATGAATCGCATAATTCATATCTGTTTGAATTAATACATTACGCTCTCTTTTATCATAATTCACAATCCCTAAATCGTATTGATTTTCGAGGCATTGAAACATTTCGATAATATGTCTTGTATGTTCGCCAATACTAGCATTACTCAATTCAACACATGGATTTGAGTAATCCTTTTTCGATAATTGATTGAGCAAATCAATCAATTCATTTAGACTATTTGTAATAGAAGGTATCAGCATATTATAGTTTCAATTTTAACAAATTTGGCAATTTATCTCTATTTAAAAAAATTAAAGTAAGACAACTAAATAAGGTTATGTTTGCCAACGCAAATAGCGTACCTCCATCATCCTCGACTTCAATTCCCAGCACAAACAGATGTGAAAGAATGGCACCAACCATTATTCCGGAACCTAGCAATGCACCATATATTGTAGTTCTAGGCATTAAAATTAGAATCACAGTAATCAATTCTAAAATTCCCGTACCAATTCTTCCGTAAGGTTCCACTCCCAAAGCAGTAAAAATATAAATACTTTCCTCGGCTCCAGTAAATTTAAAATATAAGGTTTGTGACAAAATTACCGCAACCGCAATACGTAAAATCCAAGATAAAATAGTCGTTTTCATGATTACTGTTTTATTTGATTGTTTTTTTCCAATTACTCTCTGCTTTTGACTTTAAATTAACTTGGTCTTTATTCCAACTTTTCAGTGTATTATTGAAATAAGCGTTATAAAACAAATATAATTTTTCGTCAACAATCTTAAAAGTTTGTGGGTTAATCTCCACTTTTTCGCCGGAATCCCCCATTGCATAAGCGCACCAACCTCCAAATTGCGGTTCATATCGCGAAGGATTTTTTAAGAAATACTCTCTATTTACAGGCATTGAAAAATTATATGATACGCCTTCGTAAGTTGCCGTTAGTTCTTTTTTTCCCTTTACGGCTTTCCCTTGTTTAAAATAAGCTACAGGATCGTACCCTTGTAAGGCAACTTTATGTTCTAAATTGAAATAAGTTAACCGACTATTTTCGGTTTGTGCAATTGTTGTCAGCGAAATAAAAATAACGAATAGATATAGAATCTGTTTTTTACTTACAAGTTTAAAACTATTTTTTTGATGTTCGTGAATTTTGGATTTCATTGTATTTTAATTTAAATGAGACTTCGTTTATTTCTTAAACAAAGATATTTAGAATCAAAAAAGCCAATTGTCAGCTAGTTTACAATACGTACGAAATAATTGAAACTACAGTTTTGAAATATCCGAAATAACGATTTCTTTTCGGTTATAAATCAGTGTTCCGTTAGTTTCCATTTCATTGAGCAATTGAGTCGCAGTTTGTCTTGAAGTACAAATAATCTGCGCAATGTCATTTTGTGTCAAATAATTTTCAATCACCACTTTATTATCCACTCTTTTGCCTTCTTTTTCAGCCCAATCTTTTAGAAACTGAAACAATCTGGTTTTTGCATCTTTAGAAATCAAATTAGAATAACTGTTCTTGATGCGTTTCATTTTCAAACCCACAAATTTGGTATAAGAAAGTGCCAAACTTGGATTTCGTAACAATAGATCTTCGAAGTCGGCCATTAGAAAGCTACAAATAGCCACGTCTTCAGAAAGCACTTTTGCATATTCATTCGTTTGATCATCGGTTTCTAAAGTCAGTTCCCCGAATAAATCCCCTTTTTGAATAATATCTTTTATCGTCTCATTTCCTTCTTCATCAACTGCTACAATTTTAATATTCCCTTTTTTCAGCAGAAAAATCCTTGGCACATCTGAAGAAGAAAAATAAATAATTTCGCCTTTTTTCGCTTTTTTAAAACCGGTAATAATGCACAATTGTTTGATTTGTCCAAAACTCAATGTTCGAAACAGTTTGTGATCGCGCAAATACCAATATTTTAAATCTTCATACATGTAAGTAATTCTTTCAGTAAATGTATTAAAAAAATGACTTAAAAAACAAAACCCTTTCAAATCAAAACTTGAAAGGGTATGAAAATTTAGTACAATTTTATTTATGAAACCAATGTTCTTGAAATCACAATACGTTGAATTTCAGAAGTTCCCTCGTATATTTGAGTGATTTTGGCATCACGCATCATACGTTCTACATGATACTCTGCAACATAGCCATTTCCACCATGAATTTGAACTGCTTCAATAGTCGTATCCATAGCAGTTTGCGAAGCAAATAACTTAGCCATTGCTCCAGATTGCGAAATATCCATTCCTAAATCTTTTTCAGAAGCCGCTTTGAAACACAACATTCTGGCAGCCATAATTTGAGTTGCCATATCGGCTAATTTAAAAGCAATTGCCTGATGTTTGAAAATTTCTTTTCCAAAAGCTTTACGTTCCTGTGAATATTTTAAGGCCAACTCATAAGCACCAGTAGCAATTCCCAAAGCTTGAGAAGCAATTCCTATCCTTCCGCCGTTTAGTACGCTCATCGCAAAATTAAATCCAAATCCATCTGCTCCGATTCGGTTTTCCTTTGGCACTTTAACATCATTAAACATCAAAGAATGGGTATCTGAACCACGAATTCCCATTTTTTTCTCTTTTGGACCAATATCAAAACCTGCCCAGCCTTTTTCAACTATAAATGCATTAATTCCTTTATGTCCTTTTTCAACATCCGTTTGAGCAATTACAATATAGGTTGATGCTGAAGATCCATTAGTAATCCAGTTCTTAGTTCCATTCAACAAGTAATAATCTCCCTTATCGATTGCAGTTGTTTTTTGTGAAGTCGCATCAGAACCTGCTTCAGGCTCAGACAAACAAAAAGCGCCAATTACATCTCCTTTGGCAAGAGGAACTAAATATTTCATTTTTTGTTCTTCATTGCAATACTTTTCTAAACCTGCACAAACCAAAGAGTTATTTACAGACATTACAACTGCTGAAGACGCATCTACTTTAGCAATTTCGGTAATCGCCAAAACATAAGAAACGCTGTCCAATCCAGAACCGCCATATTTAGGGTCAACCATCATTCCTAAAAAACCAAGCTCCGCCATTTTTTTCACCTGTTCCGTTGGAAATTTAGAGAATTCGTCTCTTTCAATAACACCTGGCAATAATTCGTTTTGAGCAAAATCTTTAGCTGCTTGCTGAATCATTAACTGCTCTTCGGTTAAATTAAAATCCATAACTATATATTGTTTATTTTATTAAAATTTCAACTCTACAAATAAAAGTAAAATTACTCAATTACAATCCTTAAATTTACAGCTTAAGAAAAATTTTTATATATTTTACTTTTCGTTTTAAAATTGACGATTGTTTTGATTTGCTTCAATTAAATTACTTTTTATTTAAAAAAAGCATCCAAAGATACTTTTTTATTATGAAATTACTAATTTTGATTTAGAATTTTATTCAATGAAGGAAGATTACTATAACGTTATCGGAGTAATGTCAGGAACTTCGCTTGACGGAGTCGATTTAGCACATATTCAATTTAGTGTAAAGAACAATAAATGGACTTTCAAAATTCTTGAAAGCGAAACTATTGCCTATAATCCAAGCTGGATACTAAGTCTAAAATCTGCAGTGGATTACTCCAAAGTACAGCTCGAAAAACTAAATCAGGATTACACCCAACTTCTCGCTTCGATTATTGCCCTTTTTATCGAAAAATATAAAATCGAAAATCTGGACGCCGTTTGTTCACATGGCCATACTATTTTACACCAACCACAGAATGGGTTTACGCTTCAAATTGGTAATTTACCTGAAATTGCGACTTTAATTCACCAAACGGTAGTCTGCGACTTTAGAGTACAAGATTTACAACTTGGCGGTCAAGGCGCTCCTTTGGTTCCTATTGGCGACCGAATATTATTTCCTGAATACGATTATTGCATGAATTTAGGTGGCTTTTCGAATGTATCTTTTGAACAAAACAAACAACGAATTGCCTTTGATATTTCACCGGTAAATACCGTTTTGAATTTTTACGCCAATCAATTGGGATTGGATTATGATGATAAAGGCACCATTTCTAGAACTGGAAAAATCGACACTAATTTGCTACAGGAATTAAATGCTTTGGATTTTTATCAAAAAAAATATCCTAAATCACTGGGTTTTGAATTTGTAAAAGAAACTGTTCTCCCTTTAATCGAAAGTTTCGAAATTACTATTGAAAACAAATTATGCACGTTTACTGAACATGTAGCGCTACAAATTGCTTTGGCTTTGCCAAATAAAAACGGAAGTCTTTATATAACTGGCGGTGGTGCTTACAATGATTTTCTTATCGAACGTATTCAATCCTATTTACTGGAAATGGAAATCATAATTCCGTCAGCCAAAATCCTGGAATTCAAGGAAGCGTTGATTTTTGCGCTGCTTGGCGTATTAAAATTACGCGAAGAAATCAATGTTTTAAGCAGTGTTACCGGTGCTAAAATGGATCACAGCTCTGGAAATGTTTATTACTCAAAATAATATTAAAAATACATAATTCGCATTATTCTATTTTTTATATTTGTAAAAATTAAACATATCGCAATAAATGAAAGATTTATTAAAGAAATTCGAAAACAAAGAACCTGAGATAGTTTTCCATTGGAAAGATGCTGAAACCGAAGCCGAAGGCTGGACTGTAATTAATTCGTTGCGTGGTGGCGCTGCTGGCGGTGGAACTCGCATGAGAAAAGGATTGGATATGAATGAAGTTTTGTCTTTGGCAAAAACAATGGAAGTGAAATTTTCGGTTTCAGGACCTGCTATTGGCGGTGCTAAATCCGGAATTAATTTTGACCCAAATGACCCAAGAAAAAAAGGTGTTTTACAACGCTGGTACAAAGCGGTTTCTCCTTTATTGAAAAGTTATTACGGAACCGGAGGCGATTTGAATGTGGATGAAATTCATGAGGTAATTCCCATGACGGAAGAATGTGGCGTTTGGCATCCGCAAGAAGGCGTTTTTAATGGCCATTTCAAACCTACTGAAGCGGATAAAATCAATAGAATTGGTCAATTGCGTCAAGGTGTGGTTAAAGTAATTGAGAATCCAAAATTCTCACCTGATGTTTCTCGAAAATATACCATTGCAGACATGATTACCGGTTTTGGTGTTGCTGAAGCAGTTCGTAATTATTATACTATTTATGGCGGAGATGTAAAAGGCAAGAAGGCCATTGTTCAAGGTTTTGGAAATGTAGGTTCGGCTGCAGCCTTTTATCTGGCCGAAATGGGAGCAAAAATTATCGGTATTATTGATCGGGATGGTGGACTGATAAACGAAGAAGGTTTTACTTTCGAAGAAATAAAAGCATTATTTCTTGCTAAAGACGGAAACAAACTGGTTACCCAAAACATGATTCCTTTTGAAGAAATCAATCAAAAAATCTGGACAATCGGTGCTGAAATATTCACTCCTTGCGCAGCTTCGAGATTAGTGACCCAATCTCAAATTGACAGCTTGATTGCCAATGGTCTTGAAGTAATTTCATGTGGCGCTAATGTTCCTTTTGCCGACAAGGAAATATTTTTCGGTCCAATTATGGAAGATGTAGATCATAAAGTGAGTTTAATTCCTGATTTTATTTCTAATTGCGGAATGGCACGCGTTTTTGCTTATTTCATGGAAAAGAAAGTACAAATGACGGATGAAGCCATCTTTCAAGACACATCAGAAACCATTAAAAAGGCAATTGAAAAAGCACACGATTTGAATCCAAGCAAAACAAATATTAGTGCAACTGCCTTTGAAATTGCATTGAAACAGCTTACTTAAAAAATAGCATTCTTAAAACTATATTGGAATTGGGATTAAGTAGATTATTCAAAATCTATTTAATCCCTTTTTCTTATTTTCAATTTTAAATAAAAGCAATCTTATTTATATTCCCTCAGTAGCTTTTTACTCTTGACAATTTTTAGTACTTTTCAACGTTTTTTAATAATACACTTTTTTAAATTTAAAATACAAATGAGTTCCACCATTTCATCAGACCAAAAGAAATCCTTAGCCATATCCATTCTTTTGTATGCGACAATGTTGTTAATTTTATTTTTCATACGCTTTTGGCCACCTGCAAACTTGGCTGAACTTGCCGGAGGTGGCGGAGGTGGTGGCGTTACCGTGAATTTCGGAGACAGCGATTTAGGTTCTGGAGCGAATTATAAAAGCGAAGTACTGCAAGTAAAAAATCAAACCAAACAAACACCAACAAAAACAATACCTCAAGAAGCTATCTTATCTCAGGAAAACAGCACCGAAGAAAGTGTTGTCATTCCTCAAAAAGAAAAACCTAAAAAACCAATAACTGTTGTAAAAGAAGAACCTAAACCGGTGGTTGTAAAACCTAAAGTTTCCAACAATACAAATGATGCACTATCCAGCATTCTGAAAGGTTCCAACAAAGGCGGTGATGGCGACGACAAAGCAGCCGGAAATAAAGGAAAATCAAACGGAAGTTTGAGTTCTAATGGCTATTATGGAACTGGAGGTTCTGGTGGTGGAACAGGCGGCGGAAATGGCACAGGAACCGGAATAGGAACTGGAAGCGGATACGGCTCTGGTAGCGGCGGAGGAAACGGTAGTGGTTCCGGCGGCGGTACTGGTTACTCGCTGGGAAACAGAAAAGCAGTTTCGAAACCAGCACCAAAATACACCTGTAACGAAGAAGGAAAAGTTGTTGTAGAAGTTTCTGTGGATAGAAATGGACGAACTACAAATGCTATTGCCGGTATAAAAGGAACAACGAATACAGCGCGATGTTTATTAGACCAAGCCAGAATCGCAGCGATGAATACTAAATGGGATGCCAGCAGCGATGCCCCGGAAAAACAAGTCGGGAAAATCGTTTACAATTTCAATTTGAATTAAAAAACATTAGGCACAGATAATCCGGATTAAACTAATCTACGCAGATTTATATAAAAATGCCTCAAAAAAATTATATTGAGGCATTTTTTATGCTATAAACGCTATGCTAAAATGATATTAATATTGACCGAGCCTACGGCTCTTTTTCTCTCTATCATTATTTTTGGACGAATTAAAATTCGTCCCTACAAAATGAATCGAGCCTATAGCTCTTGAAAACAGGTCACTTTATTGGAGTAAACAAATCATAAAATTCTCACACCACACCATCCAACGGAGAGAGATCCAAAACCGAAAACATAATTTTCATCACAGTTCCGTAGGAACGACACATTTTATAGCAACGGATTTTAATCCGTTGAAATACGATTTAAAATTAGCGTTGAGTTCTGTAGGAACGGTTCATTTTTTTGAATTAACAAGAAAAAGCACTATTGAAATTACTGCCGTGATATGATTTCACCTTCGTCGAAATGACACAAATCATTCCTTATTTATTTCATGTATTTAGGGATTTGCGTGAGGGATAGAAGCAAGTACCGAAGTACTGCGGATAGCCCGACCACAATAGAAAAAAGGGGCTAATCAACTTTATGCTGATTAGCCCCTTTTTCTATTGTGGTCACGCCCAAATAATAAAATTGTTTCGTAAAACCTCGTAATAAAGCTTATTTAGGACTCGTGGCAATCACAAACTTCAGATTGTTCTTTACTCCTATTTGCAACACATCAACTAAATCCTGCACTTGCAAATTAAACGGGATTCTCACCACAACGGTTTGGTCCTTTTCGTTATTTATTTTAGCCATTAGAGTTGTTTCCAGCTCCTCAAATGCTACCGGTTGTTTGTCGATATAGAATTTCTTGTCTTCTGTAACGGACAAACTGATGTATTGCTTATTGGTTTTCTCGTTAGCTTTTGCTTTAGGCAATGTCATTTTGATAACATTTGGATTGGCCAAAGTGGATATAATCAGGAAAAACAACAACAAGAAAAACATAATATCACTTAATGACGAAGTAGCCACTTCGGCATGAAATCTTCTTTTTCGTTTTATAGACATGTTACGATCTTTGAATAATATTTACGAATTCCAGTATCTGTTTTTGAATTTTTAAAGCAAAATTATCAATTTTTCCGTTTAATAAATGGTACGCACTGTACGCAATAATTCCAACCAATAACCCAGAACCACTGCTGATCATTTTCTCGTACAAACCTCCAGAAATATTACCAATACTAATGTTTTCAGTAACTGAAATGCTATAAAATATTTTAATTACTCCGGAAATAGTTCCAATAAATCCTAATGTAGGCGCAATACCGGCGATAAGCCCTAATTGACCTAAATGTTTCTCCATTTCTCCAATTTCAATGTCGGCAGCGCGATCCATATTGGATTCAATCTCCGTAATAGGTCTGCCAATAACAAGAATTCCTTCTTTAATAATGTTACCGGAAGACGTATTGCTTCTTTCAGCTATCGAACGTGCCAATTCCAGATTACCGGAATTTAGATTGTCTCTGACATCTGACATCAATCGATGATCCATTTTCGATGCTTTATGAATGTACATCGTACGTTCTATAATTAAATAAAAAGTATAGAATAATAGGATTGAAATGGGGATTAAGAAGAACCCTCCTTTTAAAATAAATTCCAAAACAGAGATTTCAGTATTTGGAGCAATTTTCTCGATTACTACGTTTGACGCAGCATTAGCAATAGTGTCGGCTTGTAATTGTATAAAACTAAACATATATTATTATTGATTTTTACTCATTAATTCTAAAAATTATTTCAATTTTGCAATAAAGATACTTTTCGATGTACTATTAAACTAAAAAAATCGAAAAATATTTTAAACAACGACTATTTTATTCAAAAAATGAACTACCAGGAAACTATAAATTGGCTATTTAACCAACTACCGATGTACCAACTACAGGGCGCTTCGGCCTATAAAAAAGATTTAACCAACACGCATTTACTAATAGATCATCTTGACAATCCTCAAGAAAAAATAAAATGCATTCATGTTGCCGGAACCAACGGAAAAGGTTCTACCTCGCACATGCTAGCTTCCATACTTCAGGAAGCAGGCTATAAAGTGGGATTGTATACTTCGCCTCATTTAAAAGATTTCAGGGAGCGCATCAAAATTAATGGAATGGAAATTTCTGAAACATTTGTTACTGATTTTACAAATAAGCATAAAGCGTTTTTTGAAACAAACGACATGAGTTTTTTCGAAATGACTGTTGGACTGGCTTTTGATTATTTTGCAAAAGAAAAAGTGGACATCGCCGTTATAGAAGTTGGAATGGGCGGAAGATTAGACGCCACAAATGTCATTACGCCGCTCGTATCAGTTATTACTAATATAGGATTAGATCATACCCAATTTCTGGGTAACACACTTGAAGCTGTTGCTTTTGAAAAAGCGGGAATTATAAAACCAAACATTCCCGTAGTGATTGGAGAATATACTACTGAAACCAAGCCCGTTTTTTTGGCGAAAGCCAAAGAATGCAACTCCGAAATCTATTTTGCTTCCGATTCAATTACAGAAACCTATCCTTCTGATTTAATTGGCGATTATCAGCTGCATAATAAAAAAACCGCGATACAAACAATTGCTGTTTTGAATGCCCAAAAAGAATTTAAAGTCTTCCAGGAAGATATCAAATCTGGTTTGCTTCTGGTTGTAAAAAACACAGGACTTCAAGGAAGATGGCAACAACTAGGTGAATCCCCAAAAGTTATTTGCGACACTGCACACAACAAAAACGGACTGGAAATTGTCTTGAACCAAATACAAAAAGAAGATTTTGAGGCTTTACATATTGTTTTAGGGGTCGTAAATGACAAAGATTTGGACGAAATTTTACCTTTATTTCCAAAGAATGCTACTTATTATTTCTGCAAACCGAACATTCCCCGCGGACTTGATGTTGCAATTCTACAACAAAAAGCAGCTACTTTCGACCTAAAAGGCGAAGTATACAATTCTGTTTCAGAAGCTTATCAAAAAGCAATTGAAAAAGCGGGAAAATCTGATTTTATATACATTGGTGGAAGCACATTTGTTGTAGCAGAAATTTTATAATTTTTTTCATTTTTACTTGCAAATCAAGAAAAGCGGCGTATATTTGCACACACAATAACGGAAACGAAAGTAACCAAATTGTATTAGGGCGATTAGCTCAGCTGGTTCAGAGCACCTCGTTTACACCGAGGGGGTCGGGGGTTCGAACCCCTCATCGCCCACAAAAAGAGGCTGTCCGAAAAGTAATTTTCGGGCAGTTTTTTTTGTTTATTACTTTGATTCTTCGTATTTTTAAGTACCAAAATCAGCGATTATGCAGCCAGTTTTTAAACCTCAT